>JBBPIG010000020.1:19470-125107 GCA_038040445.1 Acidobacteriota bacterium
AGCAATCGAACGAGACGTTCAAGCAATCGAACGACACAATCAAGCAATCGAACGAGACGTTCAAGCAATCGAACGACACAATCAAGCAATCGAACGACACGATCGAGCAGTCGCTGACCTTGATCGGCAATTGGCAGAACAAAGGGAATTAGGCAGAGAGACCGACGCCAGGTTGGCCGCTCTCAGGATAATCGTAGAGCGCCAAATCAGCGATCATCAATAGCACCGGCACTCGAATCGACCTAAGATCACCGACTTGAAATCGCGAATCAGCCTGTCAGTTGATTTGCGTCTCGCTTCCCGTGCTTTGCTCGCGCGGTGGGAAGCTATCAAACGCTATTTGGAGGTTGCTTGAGAAAAATCCTCACCGTCAACTGTCTGCTTCTAATTTTAATCCTTCACGTTCCCTCCCCCGCCATCGCAGCCGGGCGAGTCGACATCATCATCCGCGGCGGGACCGTCGTGACGATGGACGGGTCATCGCGCGTGATAGAGAACGGCGCCGTTGCGGTCAAAGGCGAGCGCATCGTCGCCGTGGGGACCGCTGCGGAGGTCGCCGCGAAGTATGCGCCAGCTCGCATTATCAACGCCGCGGGCAGGGTTGTTATGCCGGGCTTGATCAACACCCACACTCACGTGCCGATGGTGTTGTTCCGGGGCATAGCCGACGATCTTGTCCTGATGGAGTGGCTGCAGAAGTACATCTTCCCCGCCGAAGCGAAGAACGTCGATGAGCAATTCGTTCGCTGGGGCACACGGCTCGGGTGCCTCGAGATGATTCAAGGCGGGACCACGACTTACGTCGATATGTACTACTTCGAAGACGCGATCGCCGATGAGACAGCCCGCGCGGGAATGAGAGCGGTGCTTGGCGAAACGCTTATTGACTTTCCCGCGCCCGACAACAAGACCTGGGATGCGGGCATGGCATACATGGAAAAGTTCGCAACGAATTGGAAAGGTCACGCGCTGATTACTCCGGCGATTGCTCCGCACGCGGCGTACACGGTGTCAACCGATCACCTGAAGCAAGCACATTCGTTCTCGGAGCGGTTCGGGATTCCGCTGCTCATTCACGCTGCTGAAGACCCCGCCGAGGTCAAAACGATTCAGGAACGGTACGGCTCAAGCTCAGTTGCTTATCTGGAGCGGATAGGCTTGCTAGATGAGCGAGTGATCGCAGCGCACATGATTTGGCCGACTAGTGACGATATCGGCACGCTCGCGAAGCGGAGGGTAGGGGTTGCGCACTGTCCGCAGTCAAACATGAAACTGGCGGGGGGAGCCGCTCCTGTGCCACAGATGCTCAAAGCGGGAGTAGCGGTCGGGCTTGGAACTGACGGCGCGGCTTCCAACAACGACTTGAGTTTGTGGGAGGAGATGGACACGGCGGCGAAACTTCACAAGTTGACTTCAAAGGACCCGACGGTGATCAACGCCCGCGAGGCGCTCGAGATGGCGACCATACGCGGCGCGCGAGCGATTCATCAGGACAAGGAAATCGGGTCGCTGGAGTCCGGCAAGCGAGCTGACATAATAATCGTCGGGATGTACAGCGCTCACCAGACTCCGCTGTACAACATCTACTCGCAGCTCGTGTACGCGACTAAGGCCTCGGATGTTGAAACGGTAATGATTAACGGCAGGGTCGTGATGCAGAATCGCCGGGTGTTGACCATCGATGAACGCTCGGTGCGGGTGAAGGCCAACGAGTATCGCGACCGAATCCGAAAGAGCGTGGCTGCTCAGTAGTTCGAGACGCCAAGTCAACGGTAAACGCAGGTATCCTGGGATCAACTAGGATGTTGGGCCTATAATGTAGCGGGCCGAACCGAGGAGGATTACCTTATGGAATACCCGGTGATCGTCGAGCAGAAAAACTGTGTTTGGCGAGCTGTGATTCCTGCGCTCTCTGATCTCAGCGCCGAAGGCGCATCCTATGATGAGGCCGTCCAAAAGGCCCGGCAAGCGGCTGAGGCTTTTCTTTCGAAAGTCAGGATCACGACTATTGAATTGAATGAGCCGAATCCAGAATTGCGACGCGGCAGTCCAAAGTCAGTGCTGAAGGCATTAGGAAAGTTCAATGGTGATGAAGAAGCGATGCGACGGCACATCGAGGAAATCTATTCCGAACGAAGACGGCAGCGTGAAGAAGCCGAGCGCGAAGCTGAATAGGCTCACTTGATGAAGCTCTATGTGCTGGACACAGACATAGCCGGCTTCGTGCAGCATGAGCACCCGACTGTCCTCTCTCGTATCAACGCTTTGCCCGATGCCGATACTCTTGCGACCACCATCATTACGATTGCCGCCATCACGCTCTCGGTCAATGGCATTCTGGTCACACGGAATGTGGTGGATTTCGAGCGCATTCCCGCTCTGCGGGTTGAAGACTGGACGCAGTGATCAGAGGTCGTCTGCAAACAAGCTAGAGATGGAAAGGAAGCGTCAGGAATACTTTCCCGGCCTTACTCAGAGAACGCCGGCTCTCCAGTCCATCGGCTCACAGCCCTAGCTTCGGCCAGAGCTGATCGATTCTTCGCTTTACCTCTTCGCTCATCCTGATCTCTTTCGGCCACGGGCGATCGAAGCCTTCTGACTTCCACTTGCGCGTTCCATCAATTCCCATCTTCGAGCCGAAGTTGGGCAGCCGCGCCGAGTGGTCCAGTTGATCGACCGGGCCGAGCATGAATTGAATGTCACGCTCCGGATCGATGTTGTTCAACACTCGCCAGGCGACTTCGTTCAGGTCGCGCACGTTCGTGTCGTTGTCCACCACGACGATGCACTTGGTGAACATCGCCTGAGGCAGCGACCAGATTCCATTCATGATCTTGCGCGCGTGACCCGGATAATCTTTGCGAATCGACACGATCATCAGGTTGTGAAACACGCCCGCGAAAGGCATGTGATAATCGGCAACCTCGGGGAACTGACGCTGCATCAAGGGCAGATAGATTCGCTCGATGGCTTCACCCATCCAGCAATCTTCCTGAGGCGGCTTGCCGACGATGATCGTCTGATAGATCGGTTTCTTGCGATGCGTGATACAGGTGACGTGAAAGACCGGAAATTCGTCTTCAAGTGAGTAGTAGCCGGTGTGATCGCCAAAGGGCCCTTCGGTCCTCAGCTCTTCGGTGTCAACGTAGCCTTCCAGCACTATCTCGGCGTTAGCCGGGACCTCGACGTCGACGGTCTCGCAGCGGACCATCTCGACCGGCTTCTCGCGCAAGAAGCCGGCAATCATCATTTCATCCAGGTCCTCGGGCAGCGGCATGATCGCCGCGAACACAGTCACCGGATCGGCTCCTATGGCCACTCCTACTTCGAGCCGCCCTCCGCCGCCGCGTTTCAGGTTTCGAAAGTGTTGCGCGCCGTGCTTGTGAATCTGCCAATGCATGCCGGTGGTCTTCTCGTCGTAGACTTGCATGCGATACATCCCGCAGTTGCGCTTGCCGGTCTCCGGGTTCTTGGTGAACACCAGCGGCATCGTGATGTACCGCCCGCCGTCTTCGGGCCAACACTTGATGATCGGAAGGTCGAACAGCGAGAACTTCCCTTCCCTAAGTACGCGCTCTTTACACGGCCCGTCTTTGACTATCTTGGGAAACATCTTTGCGAGATCGGCGAGGCGCGGGATCATCTTGATCTTCTCGATCAGCCCTTGAGGCGACTTCACGTCGGTGAGTTCCGTGATGCGCTCGGTTATCTCGCCGTAGCCGGTCACGCCCAGGGCGATCATCATCCGCTCGCGGCTGCCAAGCGCATTTATGAGCACGGGGATCGAATGGCCGCGAACGTTTTCGAATAACAACGCGGGACCGCCCTGTTTGGAAACGCGGTCGGTGATCTCGGCTATTTCAAGATCGGTGTCGACCTCCGCGCGTATGCGCTTAAGGTGACCGCGCTTTTCGAGAATGGAGATGAATTCTCTCAGGTCTTCGATCGGCATAGATTAACAGTTCCGGCTGGGTTGGAATTGCAGAGCGTAACACGCGAACTGTGGGAAGACAAATTCTGCAAGTGTGAGCAAGCAGGGTGAAATCAAACGAGAGACTCTGACTGAAATCTCACCTCAAGGCGAGTCACGGCTTATACGAGCGATCGAAGGTTTTGCGTCAGGGCTGTCTCCCGTTTGTGTCAGCTATCACAGAGCATTGATGAAAACATCGGCTGTACTATATAGTCTCCGACCGCTCCTGTTCCGACTGTAGTGACTATCGACCGAAGGGAGGATCGAATGATGCAAATCAGTGAACACGGCCTCGAACTGCTGAAACAATGGGAAGGCTTTGAGCTCAAGCTCTACAAAGACTCAGCCGGGCTGCCGACAATCGGTGTTGGTCACCTCCTTACTAAGTCCGAGCTGACATCCGGTAAGATTCTGATCGATGGTTTGCCGGTACAATACTCCGGCGGTTTGACCGACCAGCAGGCGCTTGATCTGCTGAGTCAAGACGTCAAGCCCGCGGAACAAGCTGTTAACACCGGCGCCAAGGTAGCTCTCACTCAGAACCAGTTTGATGCGCTCGTTTCATTTACCTTCAACGTTGGAGTCGGAGCTTTCACGGGCAGTACTCTTTTGAAAGTGCTCAACCAGAGCCAGTACGCCGGAGTGCCGGATCAATTGCGTCGCTGGACTCGATCTGGCGGCCAGGTCGTGCAAGGGTTGGTCAACCGCAGAGAAAATGAAATCAAACTCTGGAACGGTCAGATCTAACCCGGCCGCTTGATGAGGTTCTTCGTGAACCAATCATTGACCTGAGTTGCTGTGCGAGGAGCGCTATGAATAAGGGAATGGCAGGCTTCACAATCAAGAGTCACTTTGATGGCCGCGACCCGGTTGTTCGGGATATTTACGACCGGGTGGTGAAGTCATTGAAACGGCTCGGTCCCCTCACCGAAGACCCGAAGAAGACTTCCATTCACATTGTGAATCGCACAGCGTTAGCAGGAGTGGCGACCAGAAAAGGCCACCTCGTTCTAACCATCAAGAGTGATCGAAGAATCGCAAGCCCGCGCATCCACAAGTCGGAGCAGACGTCGGCCAGCCGGTTTCATCATGAGGTCAAGCTCAAATCTCCAACGGAAGTAGATGACGAGCTGGTGGGCTGGCTCGAAGCCGCCTACGCACTGAGCGCCTAGAGATCAACAACCCGAATGGAATCGTCTTGCGCAATCGGGCAAACCTGACTGACAATTCTTTAAGCCGCGAGCCCAGAGCTTCATAAAAGACTGACGAAGGATTCTACTACGCTTGACGTATATCGAGAGGAATCTATGAAAAGACTAACCACAGCATTCTTTTTGCAGGCAGTGTTGCTTGTCGCAACGCTCGCGCCTATAACGCTGGCGCAAAATGGTCACAGGCAGCCTCCACTCGCCAGGAAGGCGCCGCACGCGACCGAGATTCACGGCTACACGCTTAAGGATGATTACTTCTGGCTTCGCGAGAAGAAGAATCCCGAAGTCATCAAGTATCTCGAGGCAGAAAACGCCTATACCGAAGAGGTGATGAAACCAACGAAGGAGTTTCAAGAAGCGCTTTACAAAGAGATCCTCGGCCACATCAAGCAGACCGATTTGAGCGTGCCGTCGCGCATCGGCGAGTATTACTACTATTCGCGAACGCAAGAGGGCAAACAGTATCCGTATCAGTGCCGCAAGAAACGCAGCCTGGAAGCCAAGGAAGAAGTCTTGCTCGACCTGAACAAGCTGGCCGAAGGTCACTCGTTCCTCGGGCTCGGCGGATTCCGGGTCAGCGACGACGGCAATTTGTTAGCCTACTCGACAGACACGACCGGCTATCGCCAACACACGCTTCACGTAAAAGACCTGCGCACCAGTCAAACGTTGAGCGAGAACATCGAACGCACCGGCTCGATCGTGTGGGCGAATGACAACAAGACCCTCTTCTATACAACTGAGGACGACGTTTCAAAGCGTTCGGATAAGTTCTGGCGGCACGTGGTCGGCAGCGACAAAAACGACTTGCTCTACGAAGAGAAGGATGAGCTGTTCGACGTCGGCGCCGGCCGCTCGCTCGACAAGAAAGTCATCTTCCTGGGTTCGTACGCGAAGACTTCGAGAGAGATTCGCTACTTGCCCGCCGACAATCCCACAGGTGAGCTCAAAATAGTTCTTCCGCGTCAGGACGGTCACGAATACGACGTCGATCACTACAACGGGCAGTTCTACATCACAACCAATAAGGATGCGAAGAACTTCCGTGTTGTCACCGCGCCCATCAACGATCCGTCCGAGAAGAATTGGAAGCCGTTCATAGCGCATAACCCGAAAGTGAAGATCGACGGCCTGGCTACTTTTGCCAATCACCTGGTTGTGTCCGAGAAGGAAGGCGGTCTCAACTACCTGCGCGTGATTGACATGAAGACCAGGCAATCGCATCGCATAACAACCGACGAAGCAGATTACGCGCTGTTCTTAGCCGGCAATCCTGAGTTCAACACAACCACCGTACGCTTTAACTATCAATCGATGGTGACGCCGTCCTCGGTGTACGACTACGATTTGAACACGCGGCAACGCAAGCTCCTCAAGCAGCAGGAAGTGTTGGGCGGCTACGACGCGAAGAATTACGAAGCCAGGCGCATATGGGGAGTCGCGCGCGACGGCACGAAGGTGCCGATGTCGCTGGTCAACAAAAAAGGTGTGAAGTTCGATGGCTCGGCGCCGATGCTGCTCTACGCTTACGGTTCTTACGGCGCGTCGATGGCTCCGACGTTTTCATCGAGCCGGCTGGCCCTGCTCGATAGGGGAGTAATCTTCGCCCAGGCATACATTCGCGGCGGCGGCGAGCTCGGCGAAGAGTGGCGCGAACAGGGCCGAATGATGAAGAAGCTGAACACGTTTTATGACTTCATCGACTGCGCCGATTACCTGGTGAAGAACAAGTACACGTCGGCTAACAGGTTAGTGATTCAGGGCGGCAGCGCCGGTGGATTGCTGATGGGCGCAGTCGTGAACATGCGGCCGGATTTGTTTAAGGCAGTCGTGGCGCAAGTGCCCTTCGTCGACGTGATGAACACGATGCTCGACGCTACGTTGCCGCTTACCACCAGCGAGTACACAGAATGGGGCAATCCCAACCAGAAGGCCGCGTTCGACTACATGATAAAGTACTCGCCCTATGACAACATTGCGGCTAAGAACTACCCGGCGATGTTGGTGCACGTCTCGCTCAACGACAGCCAGGTGCCGTATTGGGAAGGCACGAAGTTCCTGGCGAAATTGCGCGCAACTAAAACGGATAAGAATCCGCTTTTGCTGAAGGCTAATATGGGCGCGGGTCACGGCGGTGCGTCGGGCCGCTACGATGCGTTGCGTGAGACGGCTTTCACCTATTCGTTCATGCTCTGGCAAATGGGCATCACCAAGTAGACAAGCTCGGTAGGTAGCGTGCTAGGGCGCCCATCTCTGGGCGCCTTTTTCTTTTCGTAATTCTCCTCCCCACGAATTCCGGTTTTGTAAAAAGGCTCTTTTAACGGCAACAACGCGAACACCCTCCCGGCCTGCCGCTTCGATTTAGCTCCCTTTCTCCTCTTGACGCTTGGTCAGACTAGGATAAGATTCTCACTCGTTGGGAGAAGACAAGGCCGCTTGTCGGTGTTAGACCGGCACCATCCAAAACATAGATCCGAGAACTGGATTCATGACAGACCGACAAACCAGGTTTGACGCGAAGACCGATATCGACTTTCTGATTATCGGCGCGGGCGCCGCGGGCGGAATAGTCGCCAAGGAATTATCCACAGCGGGATTTCGCGTGGTCGTGCTCGAACAAGGACCGTACATGAAAGAGCCGGAGTTCGAACATGACGAGCTGAAATACATGCGGCGACACGCGATCACCAACGACTACGCTCGCCAACCCAACACATTTCGCAAAACCGAAAAAGAGAAAGCCACGCTGCAGCCCGCCTTGACCTATGGCCGCATGGTCGGCGGCGGCACGGTGCACTTCACGGCGAACTTCTGGCGCTTTCATGAAATTGATTTCGTCGAGCGCAGCCTCTTGGGACCGATAGCCGGAACGGCGTTCGCCGACTGGCCGATCACCTACGCCGAGCTCGAGCCGTATTATACGAAGGCCGAGTGGGAGCTGGGCATATCGGGACTCGCGGGAGCGAGTCCGTTTGATCCGCCTCGCTCGAAGCCCTATCCTCTTCCTCCGCTTCCGATCAAGTCCTCCGGCGTGCTTGCCGAGCGAGGCGCGAGGAAGCTTGGATGGCACGCTTTCCCGGCGCCTATGGCTGTGATCTCCCAACCGTATCGCGGCCGCAGCGCTTGCCTGCACTGTGGCTTCTGCGAGCACTTCGGCTGTGAAGTAAGAGCCAAGTCGTCGACGCTGGCGACCGTGATCCGGGAAGCAGAGGAAACGGGTCGTTGCGAAATTCGCCCAAACAGCTACGTGCGAAAGATCGAAACCAACAAGTCGGGGCTAGTCATCGGTGTGATCTATTACGATGAAACCGGCCGCGAAACCTTTCAGAGCGCCCGGTCAGTTGTGCTCTGCGCAAATGGAGCCGAGACTCCGCGCCTGCTGCTCTTGTCGAAGACATCTCTATTCCGGCGCGGTCTCGCGAATTCGAGCGGCAAAGTTGGAAAGTATCTGATGTTCAACGGCCATGCTTCAGCCTCGGCGTTGTTCGAGCACCCGCTAAACGAATTCAAGAGCGTCGCGGTGAGTAGAGTCATTCACGACTTTTATGACAGCGATCCCAAGCGCGGGTTCTACGGGGGCGGCGGAATGGACATGCGATTCGTCTCTTACCCGGTCGGTTTTCCTCTTCGAAATCTGCCACCCGACGCACCCACGTGGGGTCGCGAGTACAAGGCGCTGCTCAAGGAGCACTACACCCGCACCGTGAATGCCGTTGGCCACACGACTTCTCTGCCGGTAGAAACAAACAGCATCTCCCTCGATCCGCGCGAGAAAGATGCATGGGGACTCCCCGCGGTGCGCGTCACCTACAAAGACCATGCGGAAGACATGAAAACGATGCGGTTCTTCCAGGACCGCTGCAAGGAACTTCTGGATGCGGCCGGAGCACGGAAACTGTGGAGCCGCCCGGTGAGAGAACAGTCGTTTGGATTTCACTTGCTGGGCACGTGCCGGATGGGCAATGACCCGAGAAGCTCGGTCGTCGACAAGTATCATCGCGCGCACGACGTGCCTAATCTTTTCATATGTGATGGAAGCAGCTTTGTGACCTCAGGCCGCGGGCAGCCGACGTGCACGATACAGGCGCTCGCCTACCGCGCATCGGACCACATCATCCGCATGGCCAGGAACGGCGAGATTAAGTCGGCTCTCTGAGCGATGCGATTAGCTCTAACGGTCGCTGCGAATGTATGACCCCAGACCAAGACGGACCAATCCACATGGTTTACGAAGAACGCCTTCGCGCTCGTCGTCAACCTGGTGGTTACGGTCCTTACAACAAAAGGAGACTACATGAAGAGTATTCGATCATTTGCCACCATCGCAGTTGTTATGTTTGGGTTGGTTCTCAACGTTGAAGCCGGGCAGAAGAAAGAACAACCAAAGACCGGCCCGGCGCAGTCAACCGGGACTTCGGTCGAGTATTCGAGTGCAGCCGGCAGTTCAAGCCGCCCGTTGTCTGAGTTTGTTCGCGTGGGCAACGTGATTTATCTATCAGGAAAGCTCGGCACCGATAGCACCGGCAAACTGGCGGCCGGAGGCATCGCCCCGGAAACAAAGCAGACTCTCGAGAATATTCGAAGCGTGCTCGAGAAGAACGGCTCCTCAATGGACCAGGTCTTCAAATGCACCGTGATGCTCGCTGACATGAAGGAGTGGGGAGAGATGAATTCGGTCTACACCACGTTTTTCAAGAAAGAACGGATGCCGGCGCGCAGCGCATTTGGGACCAGCGGCCTCGCGCTAAACGCGCGCGTTGAGATTGAATGTATCGCACTAATGAAATAACCCGGGAGCGCGGCTGCGTGTGCAGTCGCCAAGCGCCGTCACGAAGTCAGAGCGAAGACAATCGAGACTAAGTCTCCCGCGACACATCTACCAGCGCGTGCGATGGGTCGCCGAGCTTTATCTTGATGCTGCAGTGTTGGTCGACCGCTTCGCAATCTTGTTGATCGTTTCGCTTAGTTTGATGATGCCTTCCAGATCACGACTGGCTTTCAGTCGAAGCGCAGCGTCGTTGGCCGAACTAAGGCGAAAGACAGGGCTGCCAAGGAAGCCATTAATCAAGCGGCTCAGTTCGGGCAGCATCGACGCGAGATGATCAGGATTCTCATCGTATCTAATCTTCTCGCCCTTATCGGCAACCTGAAGAAGCGGAACATTGTACTTGATTCGAGTTGCGCGATTCTTCAGATCGGCTGTCGCGTCGGAGAGAGTCTTATAGTCTAGCGAAGGCGCTGATGAGAGGGCGGCGATCTTCTCGACGTTGATCGAGTGCAGCTTTTCGAAGTCTTCGCTCAACTGAGTCTCCCGTCTCCTGCGGACGAATGCAGCCTGGGCCTCGTCATCAGGGACCGCTATCAGACCCAATTCGCGAGCTCGCTGGTTAATCGCCTCGACCATCGCCCGGGCCTTTGGCCTCTCCGCCGGGTCAACAGCCCTGTTAGACGGCTGCTGCTGTTGAGCGAGAATTGATTGTGCCCCGACAAGAACGACAAGAGCGACGAGAGCGGCGACGAGAACCGTAGCGGCGTACGCTTTTCTGGGCTCCTTCATTGTGGCAGCCTCCGGAACTAAAAGATGTGCAGCGAGTATAAACGGTGTTATGTAACTTCTCAATGACGTTCATGACATTTTGGCGCCCGAAAGACTTAGGAGCCGCTCGGCGATGCTCTCGTTCGGTCCACGGGTTCGCGGACTCACCCGTGGCTTTGTTCCGCCATCCCTCCGGGGTTCACTCCACCTTCTGCCCTTGACCAGCAACATCGACCTCGAACCATCGGGCGTTGTATTCTAAGAAACATCCCCACTGAAAAGGAGAGGCATTCGATATGCGATCCGCGAAGATCACCCTAAGCATCCTCAGCACTCTTGGCGTCTGCGCCCTGGCGCAACCAACTCCTTCAAAGGCGCCTACTCAAAACAAACGCATCGTGATTGCTGCGAGCGCCCTGCTCGATGGCCAGGGCCGCGTGCTCCGCAACACTCGCATCGTGATCGAGGGCTCAAAGATTGTCGCAGTTGACCCAAAGGCCGGCCCCGTAGACTACGACCTGCGTGGGCTGACCGTGTTGCCGGGCTGGATTGACGCGCACGTGCACATTACCTGGAGCTTCGGCAAGGATGGGAAAAATGCGGGCGCGGGAGAAACAACACAGGAGGCCGCGTATCGAGCAGCCTCGAATGCATGGGTGACGCTGATGGCGGGCTTCACGACGGTCCAAAGCGTGGGCTCGCCCGCCGACATTCCACTGCGCGATGCCATCGCGAAAGGCGCACTCCCCGGCCCGCGCATCCTCACGGCCGTCGAGCCGCTCTCCGGGCGAGGCGAGCAGACCGGCTCACCGGATGAAATCCGCGCATACGTGCGGAAACAAAAAGAAGCAGGCGCTGACCTGATCAAAATCTTCGCGTCGCAGAGCATTCGCCAGGGCGGTGGGATGACGCTCTCGCAGGAGCAATTGAACGCGGCCTGCGATGAAGCGAAGAAGCAGGGCCTGCGCACGCTCGTGCACGCTTACAAAGGTGCTGTCCGTGCCGCAACTCTTGCCGGGTGCACAGAGATTGAGCACGGTACTCTGGCCACCGACGACGATCTGAAATTGATGGTCGAGAAGGGAACCTACCTGGATCCGCACTGTAGGCTCGTGATCGAGAACTACTTGCTGAACAAGGAAAAGTATCTCGGCACACCCGGCTACACCGAAGAGGGTTTTGCGGCGATGGAGAAGATCCTGCCGATGAACCATGATCTGGTGCGACGCGCGGTGAAAACTCCGGGACTGAAAATTGTCTTCGGCACCGACGCCGTAGCGGGCGCGCACGGGCGCAACGCTGAGGAGTTCATAGACCGCGTACGCGACGGTGGAATCGACCCAATGGCGGCGATGGTCTCGGCGAACTCGCTCGGGGCGGAAGCGCTTGGGATGGCGGATCAGATCGGCTCGATCGCGTCGGGCCTGCAGGCGGACATCATTGCGCTCGATGGTGATCCGTTGAAAGACATCACGGCCGTTCGGCGCGTGGTATTTGTGATGAAGGGCGGCATTGTTTACAAGAACGCCGCGCGCGGGAAGACACATTGATGCTCGGTGATATGGAAGCTGAACTCTGTTGGCGGCCCAAGCGTGAGCCGCGTCGTTCATCATCTAGACCGTCGTTCTTCCTTCACGAGCCGGACCTCCAGTTTGTATCCTAACGCCCTGGCATATCGCCGGAGCGTGGCGATCGATGGAGAATGCTTTGGTGCGGCGGATTCCAGGCGGGCGATCGCCGACTGCGTTGTACCGACGCGCGCGGCGACTTCCGCCTGCGAAAGGCCCGATTCGGCCCTTGCCTTGAGTACCTCATCGAGGAAAGCGAATTCCTCGGCGAGATCGTCGTACGCCTTCTTCACTTTCGGGCGCGCGAAGGCGCGCGCCTTGAACTGCTTTAGAGTGCTAGTCATGTTTCACTTGTGGCATTCCCAAATCCGGCCCGAACGTCTCCATTCTCTCGGCATATCGTAGAAAGCGCGCAAGCAGTCCGGTTGGGAGAGCGAGGATCTCGGCCTCGACGCGCTCGTTGTAGAAGGTGACGTTCCAGGTCACGGGCGCAGTATAGCATATCCGCTATGTATGCCGAGCCGCGAAGAACGACAATCCGGCCGACGGACCAGACGCGATATTCCCTATGTCCGTGCCGGGCTGCGCGTCTGCCGTTGCCGGGCAGCGAGAGAAGGGGTTCGAGAGGGTTGAGACTTTGTAGATGGATGAGAAACTACTGACACTTACCGATCAATTCTCTCCCGCATTGGTGCAAGCGGCAGCGATCTGCTCCGGACTTGGCGACAAGACCGCGCGTTCGAGCTATGCAGAAAAGCTCTCGCCGTACGGGATGACAGGCTGCTTTGGATTAAGGTCGATCCGAGATTCGATAATCTCCGCGCGGATGAGCGCTACGAGGGACTTCTACGTCGTATGAACCTTCCGAAAGAGGCGAGGTCGCTTCGCCCGCCTGCCCTTATGTCAATTTCGCCCTCCCTCGACGAGAGTTGTCTATGAAGTGACTTTACCTGTTTCGCGGGTCAGCGACGCGAATATCTTGAGGACAATATCGGCAAACCAACATTGGCGCTGATAGAACTCGAACGCGAATAGCACCGTTGCAGCAGCAGTCCCGATCAGAGCAGACCACTTAACTCCACAGGTTGATATCAGGGCATTGGCTGTAAACGTGGGATGAACGAAGATCGACAGGAGCGACAAAAGGAAGAGAACAAAACAATCCAAAGCATTCATGCGAGCCATTTTTACCCGCGCGTGCCGCTCCAATAAGTCATTGGCGATCGAGGGATGGTTTATCTTTATCCAATATATCAAGGTCCAGTAGTTGCCGCGGCGTTTCTCAGAAAACTCCTCCAATAAGGCGAATTCTTTGAGCAGTCCCTGATAATCAAAGAAGAAATCCCGAGCAGTTCTTGGCTGAAGAGTTCTTACAACAAAGCTCACTGGCTTTCGGATAGCGTGATAGGACGCAACGCTTATGAACTCGCTGTATACATATACGGCGCTTAGAACGGATGGCACAATAGCCAGCTGTCCCGCCAACTGCAACGATTTCCAACCGGCCACGAGCGCAGAGAGATCGAGGAATAAGATTGAAGCCAGGGAGAAGAACAAGATACCCGTCGATAGGTAGGCAAAGACATTATATAGAGAATCCGGAACAAATCTCGTGGAGGCTTCCGGCGAGGTCGGAACGACCATGGCTCTCACCTCCTTAGGGTCCTTAGCGAAGTCAACTGAATCTGAACTTCGGATTTTCTAACTCTACGTAGGGTCTCTCACGCGTGAGTAGGATTCTATCATGAATAAACCAACTGTCCCTGGGATAAAAATGGCCACTATCTCGGCCGAGTGAAAACTCCCGGAAAAAATACTTGATTTCTTCGCGCAACGTGGTGGCACGCAGCCGAAAGGTCCGTGCGATAACCGCCACCAATTCCTCAAAAATATACTCCCCAAGCTTGAAGTCATAGCTGAAGCTGTGGCGGATAAAGTAGTCTCGCTCGTTCGAGGCGCGATCAATACACTTATAGGGTTCCGATTTGAATTGGCATTGAAGACCCAATGCTCCCCGGATTGTGAGATCCTTTTCCAACCCCTGCAAGTCCCGCATCACAACACCCTTGAACTGGTACTGGTCGTCAATGGCCAGCAGAAGATTCTGTGCATTGAATTCGGGAATTAGACCGAGATCAAATACAAGAAAGCAGTAACCTCGAAGCAGCGGCTCAATGAGGCCGCGTCTAAGTGTCTCCCAGGGATGTCGATAGTCGCCTAGCAACTGAACGAGCAGCAGTGGATCACGCTCGCTCAGAGTGTCTTGCGAGAATAGCGAGAAGAAAGGGATCAGAAACGATTCTCCAAGAAATGGGAGCGGTTTGGTCGTCCTAAAGATGCAACCTACTTCTTCGGTTCCTTGCCTGGCCGCGCAGGTTTTCACGAGTGCGAATGGCTCCGGGAGAAATGCAAAGCCTGAGGGAGCAGAGTCGCGGCTAAAGCAGATTACGAGTTCCTCGGAAATCTCCGTGCCCGCCACAGTTTTCATGATCGGCAGCTTGCGATCAACTCGGCCTAATATCCCATCGTAGTGGAGCTTAAGATAGAGCGGAGGTTGATGACCGAGGCAATATACAGTTCTCCCGTTAGCAGTAGGAACGACAGCCACGGTATCCAAAACGCGCGTCGGCTCAAACTCGTAGAGATTCAACTCGGCGACCAGTTTTCTTTGCATATCGGGGTGCAAGGGGAATAGAACAGACTGAGAGCCGCGGAGAAACGTACTGGCTATGTCCTTAGACGCTTCACCGAATATCAATACCTCATCCTGCGAGAATTCATACAGAGGTAACTGAAAAGTGGCAACGCCGCCAATCGGTGAATACATGGGCGATGTTGAGAATGCCTGTGAGAATCCGCTCGGCGATCCCTTATTAACGTATCGCTCCATATGCAAGAGCGAGGCTATGGGGTCGTTGCGTATTGTAGACAGGAGCAAGGCAAGCCTCCTAATTGCGACGAGTAGGGTCAGAGATTGGGTTCAGGCTTGCAAATAGCAATTCGGGAATCGCATCCCCAGTTCAACTCGCGTAGGCATTACTACGCAAATATCGAGCAGGTAAATTGCAATTTGCGCACCTGACTCATGTGGTCCCCGGACCCCCGCCCGTTTATGACCCCCGGTGTTCGCTTAATTGCTCTGTGCTGTTCTTTGGTCAGGAACTGCCAGATTTCGCCGATCGAAAGATTGAGTCGACGAGCCGACTACAACTGGATGTGACGCGCGCTAAGACCTTTATTTGCTCCCGGCACGAAGGGACAGGTGATTCGTGAGGATAGTTCATTGAGTGATCAACCTCTCCCCAAAGTTCTTCGGCGAGTGTTCTTACTTGAATCTCACAAGTAGCCTTTGTGCTGCTGTTTGATTCAACCACGTAGTGCACGCTAGTGTATAATGTCGGACTCTTAACCGGCCGAATGCCAACACCTCGAAAGAACTCGCGGGTCTCATCATCCCAAGTGCGTGCCTTGGGTTCCTCAAACAGGGGAAACTTATACTCGTCGAAAACCGCGCGAAGTTCGCGATCAATCGAAATGATCTGTTCCGTGTGAAGGTGAAGGATTCGGAAACCGACGAGATCAGTGATCCGATATAGCAGATTCTTTTCCGAGATTGTAAACGGTCGCTTCTTCAGTTTCGCATCTCGCAGTTGGCGGAGAAGCTTGTCTTCAAGGTGAGCAGGATCCTTGAGTCGTCCCTTCGTTGAATGTACCTGCGCCATCAACTCCTGGGAGCCGAGAATCGCATCACTGAGTTGCTTAAGCATGACTTCGAGAAAGCTTCGATTCTTGACGTAGTGAGCCACCAGACCGCTGATAAGCTTCCGATCCGCTTTGGTGATTGTAATCCCGACCTTTGGCATTTGTTATTGGCCCGCGATTCGCGAAATTATTTTTTGAGCAAATTGCCGGAACGCAACAGCAGCCTCATCCTTTAGGTACTGCGTGCCTCCTTCAACGTCGTTCATCGCAAGTCCTTGTTGCTGAGCCAGGTTGGCTAGCGTCGAAAAATCCTTAATCTGTCCTAATTTGAACTGGCTGGGTGATCCCGGGGCAAGGTCTTCATCAATCTCCTTGAGGACCTTTGCGACATCGCTATAGCTATGACGATCTAACACCCGCGCGTATTCCTTATAGCCACTTGAAATGTCTCCACCATACATTCGAAATCGTTGCAAGACATAGCCAAGGTAAACTGGCCGTCCGCCCAATTGCGGGACATCCTTGGGTGCCAACTGGGAGATAATCTCCCAATCTTTAATCCAATTGGCGATCGAATGTCCTAAGGTCTTAAGTGCTCGCGTCGAAAAATAGTCGCATGCGCCAGGTACAATGAAGTAATCACAATCCATGAGAATCGCTCTATTAAGCGGCCCAATATTAGGTCCAACATCGTAGAGTACGAAATCGGCACTCAAGATGTCTGCGCAACCGTCTACAAAAGTCGACAGCGCCGTCGTTTCGACAAAACCTCGGATCTTTCTTTGAAGGCAGTCAATCCAAGACTGCTGGAGGTCAAGTTCGTATTCTGAGAGTCGAATATCCCCCGGTAGAAGGTAGATGCCCTCCGATCGCTCGTAGGGCTTGATGAGTTTCGGTGCTTTTCCTTCTTCAATAACCGGACGCAGAGCCGACCAAATTGTCTGTCCGCTGTTGCCTTCCGACTCATCAAGCCACTTGTCAACAACATCTGCCTCAACCAGGTATGAGGTTAGATTGCATTGCGGGTCTGAGTCGACCAAGAGTACAGTCTTGCCCAGATCCGCTAAAGCAAAGGCAAGATTGACCGTCAACGTAGTCTTTCCAACCCCCCCTTTATGATTGAAGAGCGTTAGTCGGAATGATTTTCTTCGAGAGTGCCTGTTGGCCGTCATGACGAGACGCTTCCCTTTCGGGCAATTTTTTGTTTCTTGCTGCTACGTCTCGGCCGAAGTGTGCGGATCGCTTCCCACGCCGCTGCTCTGTCCGGCAAGAGCTCAACGAATTTCTCCCCGGCGGCAGTAATCTGTTTGTTTCCTTTCGTCGCTGGTACCAAGAGGCCACGGCTCCTTGCGTTATCTACTGCCACCGCCGCGTTCGAGAATTTTGGTTGTGCCGCTTCCGTATTAAGGGTGCTGATATCAACCGTCTTAAAATGTGGAGCGTTCCGATAATGTGTGAGGTAGTACGCAAGACAAGTAGCTCGCTCTACGTCGGTCGTCGGCTCCTTATCT
The DNA here is from genome assembly GCA_038040445.1 of Acidobacteriota bacterium. Lineage (NCBI taxonomy): Bacteria > Pseudomonadati > Acidobacteriota > Blastocatellia > Candidatus Onstottus > Candidatus Onstottus frigus. Next base: position 36,972 of record JBBPIG010000020.1, read on the forward strand.
CGCAAAAACTCCTTCGGCGACAAAGACCGATCACGTGAGAAATCTTGCTCTGAGACGGTTCGCGAGGGGCGTAAGGTGTCTGCATCGCGCGGTGTAGCCCCATGTTGAGGTTGTAGTCCGAGAAACGTTTGTACTGATTGAAGCACCCGTCTCTGGGCATCTGGTTCAAGTTGCTTAAGGGCTCCGACTATCGTCGATAGCACGTCAAAGTCGTCCACGCTGCACCTCCATTTCTAGAGAGACGATACCAACTCAACCCGAATGCGTCTAGCCCGGTGAGTCAATGATAACTTGCTACGTTCGTTCTAAGTAACTTCTTAACAGGTTTCCTGGCCTACTTTGAGTTGGTGACCGGAATAGAAGCAAGTTCTTAAGCCTCTCGAATTCAATGTGCCTGCCAGACACCCGTCCCTCGATGCTGCGTCCCTGGCTCATCAGACGCTATCGTCCCGCTATGGCGCGGATGGAGGAGGGACGCGACGTTTCGTCGCCTGCTCAAACGCATACGCAAGCTCAATCAGCCGAGGCTCGCTGCAGGCTGTCCCCGTGAAGCCCACTCCGAACGGCGAAGGTTTTGGAGCGAAGCCTTCGGGGAACGGCGGGGACGGAGGGGTCGGTGCGTTCGGAACTAAGCCAAACGGTACGATCACTGTCGGGTAGCCCGGCTTCGCTGCGATTGCCGTACTGCTCGAACTCACCGCTTGCTATTCGATATGCCGATAAGGTGTGGGAGTGAAAATAAGCAAAGCTCTAACCAGCGATTCGCTTTTCAGCGTCACCTCATTGTAGCTCGAAGCTTGCGTTGAACTCGTGCCGGGAGCTCGATGATCTCAAATCCTTTGGCGCTGTAGAGGTAGTCTTCGCCGGATTCATCAACGATCCGTATGTACCCCTCGGGGTCATTGGCTTCCGGCCGAAGCACCTGGTATACCTTGACGTGAAAGAGGAATCGAGGGTCAGGCGTGCGAATTGCAATTCTCACGCGCATAAACCGAAAACCGCGAAGGCCGACTTCGGATGATCCACCCAATAGATGCCCTGCCGCCGTGCGGCGAGTGAGTAATCTCAACCCATGATTTCTACTCTCAAATTCTTGCCCAAGGCTTTGGCGTACTTTTGGATGGATAGTCGACAAACGTATGTCTTCGGCGTGATTCTCTATTCTCGAAATTGCCGACCTCTTAGTTCTCAATCTCCGTGCAACGTCATCTTGAGTCATCCCGGCTTTCTCGCTCGCTTGCCTGAGCAGAACCCCGACTTTGAAATTGGAATAGCCAACCTCGAAGCCTTCTGCGAATTCAGGGTCCAGCCGCTTACGTTTCTTAACGTATCTTTCAAGATCGCTCATTGATCCCTGCTCTGTTGTAGTCCGCGACATTGAGCTCCGCGCTTTGGGTTGCGTTAGGCGATCAGCAGCAGCGTGCGAGCCGCGCCTGACGGCGCCCGACGGCCCTGCTCCCAATCCTGAAGAGTGCGAACCGATACCCCGAGCAATGTAGCGAAGCGCTCTTGCGAAAGCCCGGTCTTTTCGCGAATGCTTGCGACACTGGGAAGGTTCACCACGCGTCCGTGCTGACCGCTCCTAATCTCTCGCAGGCCTTGCAGGATCTCGCGTCCGATGTCTCGCTTTGCGTTAGCCATTCTCAATCTCCTTCCGGATTCTTCGAAGGACCTGCGCTGAAATGTTTTTGATGACGTTCTTCGGATACATTCCGCTTCAACTCCGTAGGAGTGTCCTGTCTATAGAAACCGCGCTGCCGAGATTCCGCGTCACTCCGTAGGAGTGTCCTGTCTATAGAAGATACGCGTTTCGATCAGATAGGAGACTCCTACGGAGTCAAACCGGAATCTGGCGTGGGCGTTTCTACAGACAGGACACTGCTACGGAGTTGAAACGCCGTCGCATTTTCACCCTGTTGCATAAATTCGACGCAACTTCTCCATCGGACGTCGCAGCGAGCGCTTGCGCCTGAGCATGTCTGACCACAGGTCGCCGACTTCGGCGATGCGGCTGGCCATCGTCCGCAGCGTGAACGTCCGTGGGCCGACCTCGCCGCGTTCGAGCTCCTCCCACATGCATGGCGCGGACACGGGCGCGCCAGCCTTCGCGCGCACGGCGTAGGTCGCGGCGAAAGTCGCGCTGTAGCCATTGCGTCCGGTGTCGATGAGGATGCGCCTGCCACGGTCGGCCTTGCTGAACTCAAGTGTGAGGTTCCGCGGATCGCGCTTGATAAGAATCGAAGCAACCGTGTGAGCGAATCTCCCCACCTCGCCAAAGCCGGCCTTGCCGTCGAGCGGGACGACTATGTGGAACCCCTTCGAGCCTGATGTCTTCACCCAGGTTGGCAAGCCCAACTCATCGAGAAGATCCCGAAGCCCGAGCGCTGCGGCGCGCAATACATCAGGTTCATCAACCGACGGGTCGAGGTCAAAGACGCAGATATCTGGCTGGTAAAGGTTCGGCGCGCGAGACGTCCACACGTGAGGTGTGATGCTGTTCTGGTTGGCGAGCCAGAGCAGCGATCGCGTATCGCGGACGACTGGATGATGCACCGTCCCGCCCTTCTTCGGAACCTCGACGCGCTTGAGCCATTCGGGGAAACCCCTCGAAACATCTTTCTGCATAAAACCCTTCTCGCCAATTCCGGCCGGGTACCGCTCCATCGTGACCGGACGTGAGCGAATGTGCGGCAGCATGACGGGCGCGATGGCTTCGTAGTAGGACGCGAGCTCGCCCTTGGTGATCCCGTCATCCGGAAACAGCACCTTCTCGGGATGGGTTATCAAGACGTCTCCCTCACGATCTCGCGTGCCGGCTTGTCGTAGCGGACTCCCAGCAGCCGCGGATGGCGGAGCTTGCCGTGCACCGTCCATTCGATGAAGGCGACCTGGACGACCACCTCGGGGCGCACCCAATGCGCGCGGACGCGCGGCAGCCCGACGGACTTAGTAAACGGCGGCTTCGCAATCTCGAGCGCATTCAGCCTCGCGCGGAGGTCCAGCAGCAACTTCGTGTCGAAACCGGTTCCGATCTTCCCAGCAAAGACGAAGTGGTCACCCTCGAAGTAGCCGATCAACAGCGCACCCAGACCGACGCGCCGGCCTTGCGGATCGGTGAAGCCGCCGACGACTAGCTCCTGCGTAGCTTCACACTTCATCTTGAGCCAATGCTTCGAGCGGCGATGCTCATACTGCGAGTTGCGCCGTTTGGCAATGACGCCTTCCCAGCCTTCGTTGCAGGCTCGCTCCCAAGGCTTTTCATCCGTGAGTGACTCAACGCTGGACAGTGGCGAGTGGAGCGGCAACTCACTCAACAGCGCGCGACGCGCGTCGAGGGGCAACGACGTGACATCGCGGCCCTCAAGCCACATGACGTCGAACACGTGGTAGGTGACCTCTCCCTTGCCCCATGTGACTTCCCCGTCGAGGACCACGTCGTGCATCGGCAACTTCGCGATCGCCTCGACGACGAAAGGAATGTTCTGCGGCAACCGGTTTCGCGAGAACAGTCGGACTTGCGGTCCCTTTTTGAACGCGAGCAAGCGAATGCCGTCGAACTTTCGCTCGAAGATCCACTCCGGGCCGGTGAACCGTTCCTGTGTGAGGGTCGCCGCCATCGGCTCGACCCATTCGGGAAAGGAGATCGTCATGTGAACCATCCTTCGGGGCGACGAGTGAACGATGCAGACAACCATACCCGGTGCTGCCAGTCTTCGGAATCCCACCAACGCAGTTGGTGGATCGTTCATACACTACCTACAAAATGCTGAGGCAAAAAGGCTAGGTATGAAAACATCCACCAACTGCGTTGGTGGGATTCGGCCGCACCTTGTCCGTGTAGGCTGAATATGAACGATCCACCAACTGCGTTGGTGGGATTCGGGCGCCGCGCTTTGTCCGTGTAGGCTGAACATGAACAATCCACCAACTGCGTTGGTGGGATTCCGAAATCACGCTGTTCGTCACAATCACGGTGACTGACTACTCGTTACTACTTCTTCGTGATCTTGAAATCGCCGGGTTGGTTGCCGCCGCCGATCACGCGGCCTGTGGCACTGCCTTCGAGGACTGTGCCTTCAAAGACAAAACGGACAACGATGCCCTCGTCCGCTACGTCTACTTCGAGCTTCATGGCGCCGGTCTTCGGATCGAACGTTCCTGTCTTGATCTCGCCAGGCAGCGGCGGCCCCGTGACGGGGCCGGAAACGGCGGACGTTCCGTCGAACTTCAGCTTCATAGTGATTGGATACCGAGTGGTTTCGTTCAAGCCCATGTCTCCCTTCCAAGTTCCCGAAATCGGATCCGTCGTTGGCGCGGGCGCCGAGCTGACCGGAGGCAGTGCGCCAGTCTTGTGGTATTGGTCCAGCAACTCCACGATCTCTTGATGTCCCCTCCGAGTCGCCCACGCGAGCGGAGTGGCCCACGGTGGATCATCGGGCAGGTTTAGCTTTGCGCCGCGGCTCAGAAGAAACTCGACCATGTGGGTCCTCCCGGATTTGGCCGCCCACCCCAATGGCGTCGAACAGATGTCCTCATCGCGAGCATGCAAATCGGCTCCGTGGTCGATGAAGATCGCGGCTTTTTCGAGATCGCCCGACCTTGCGCAGTGATGCAGCGGCGTGATTCGCAGCCAGTTAGAATGGTTCGGATTCGCGCCGCGCTCGAACAAAAATTCGGACAGCTCTCGCGTCTTGGCTTCGCCGGAGACGCGTTTGGCAAGATCGGGCTGATGGTGAAGCATCAGGCGAACAAATGCTTCGTGCCCATTGCCTGCGGCTTGCGAGAGCGCGTGAGGGTCGTCTGCCAGCGCCGGGTTGGCCGCGAAGATCGCAGCCGCTGTCTCGACATCGCCGTAGTGCGACAAGATGTCCACGGATCGGGCGGCGCCGTACGAGCAGAGCAGCTCCACCATCCTCTGATCGCTGTTAAGCAGGGCGATGCTCAGAGCGTCAGCGGAACTTTCGACTTCCGGACTCGGGTAGGCGCCCTTCTCCAGCAGGAGCTTGGCGATCTCGTAGTGTCCGCTGTAGACCGCTGAATACAGCGCGTGGCCGTGTGGCGCGATGCCTTCCTCGGGCAGATTCGGATCGGCCCCGCGCTCGAGCAACAGCTTCACGATCTCGATATGCCCGCGGGCGGCGGCGTTCTTCAGCGGCGCCCCGGAGCCGAGGTAGTACGTGACGTATTCCGAGACGCGGTTGGCGAGCGAGGCGTCTTGATCGAGCAGTTCTCTCACTCGTTTCTGATCGCCGATGTGCGAGGCGGTGCAAATGTCGACGTACGCGCCGCGCGCGCGCAGGTGCTCGAGCACATCTCGCGGAGTGGTCGCGATGTCTTTGGGCACATCGCGCCAGCCTCGATAGTTGTAATCCCCGTTGGTGAGCTGGATCGGGCGCGCGCCATCGAAGCGCGCTGCGTTGATGTCCGCGCCGCGCGCCAGCAGCTCGTCGATCATGTCGATCTGTCGCGTCATCACCGCCCAATGAATCGGCTGATTGCCGCGCTCATCGCCAGCATGCAGAAGCTCGGGCGAGGTCTCGAGGAGGTTCCGCACTTTGGGCAGATCGCGCTTGCGGATCGCCGCGGCGATTGGTTCTCCTTTTGTTGAGGCGCCGTGCTTAGTCGTGTAGGTGGTCTCCAGCAACTTCTGCATCTCGACGTATCCGCGATCGCGACAGATGTCGAGAAGGCTGTCGCCCACCGCCAGGCTCAGCGGGTCGGCGCCGTGCTCGAGCAGGAATGCGGCGACTTCAAGTTGGTTCGCCCGAACAGCGAAATAGATCGGCGTGCGATACGCGTGATGGCAGCGCACGATCGACGGGTCATTGTTAACCAGCCGTTTGACGGTATCCAGGTCTCCCGCAATGCAAGCGCAGAAGATCTCCCAGACATCGGAGCCCGTGCCGGTAGACCAGAGCAGCGGTTTATTCTTCTTCAGTTCGTCAGGCTGAATCATACGCTCGACCTCGCGGGCAATTTTTGATTGCTCGGCGGGCGCGGAGGCTGCAAATGCCCCTGCTACCGCACCCGCGAATTCTTAATTCGTTTTCTCAATTGCACTCACGGTTTCATTCCGTGCCGCCGCAGCAGTTCATCGACACGCTCGTTGCCGGTGGGAAAGTCGGAGTCGGTCTCGTAGACCTTCGCGCCGGCGTCGACTAACATCTGCACGATCGCGAGCCAGTCAGTGTCGGAGTCTGGCCAACGGTACACGGGGTCGCTCTGGCCGACAGCCCAAATCGCGCAACCGAGAACGGTCCCGCCGTAGTTGTTCTCGGATTCGAGCGGAGCCTTTCGCTCCAGAAGGAACTTGATCGTGTCCAGGCGTCCGCCAACCATCGCCCAGTGCAGGCCGGTCATTCCGTGGGCCTTCGTGCCCACGTCGAGACCCCCTTGATTAATGTCCAGCAGGAACTCGGCGACGCGGGTGTGGCCATACTCGCAAGCCCACATGAAGCCCGATTCCATCTGCGCTTTCGTGGCGGTGGGTTTCAAACTGCCGTCTTCGTTGAAGAAGCTCTGAACGATGTCGAGGCGCCCGACTCCTGCCGCGGATTCGAGGTCCAATCGCGCGCCGCGCCTGGCGAGAAAGTGGGCGGCCTCAGGGCGTCCGTTGGCGAGGCAGCCATTGACGAAGCCCCATCCTCCTCGAATGCCATCGAGGGCCGCGCCGGCGTCCAGCAAACTTTCCATCAGGGCGATCTGCACACCAGCGTGCGCCGGATGAATGCTCGTCGCCACCAATCCCAGCGTCGTTGATCCGACGCGCTCGGGATAGCGTGTCCGAACCGACAGCGACGAGCCGTACGCGAGATCCGCGTCGACCTCGGCGCCAGCCTTGAGCAGAGTCTCCGCAATCTCAACGGCGTTCTTCGGAGTCTTCTGGCGGAAATCCTCGACGCCGTTGGCGGCGACGTAGTGAAGGAGAGTCGCGCCATGCTCGCGCGCTGAACGCGCTCGAATCAGTTCCGGATTCTCGTGAAGCAACCGTTCGAGTGTGGCCACGTCGCCGGAGACTACAGCATCAACTGCAGCTTCGAATTGTGAGTCCGGAGAATTTTCCGTGTTGATTGCGTGGATGTACCCCGAAAACGTGAACCAATTCTCGAAGCAGTGCGAGTCGGCGATGAGATCTTGTGCATCGCCAAGCGCAAAGTCGGCGCTTTGGTTCTCGGAGCCCCGCAGTCCGCGCAAGCGCTGCGCGATTCTCGCGCGCAGCTCTTCCAAGGTCAGGGGGCGCTCGAACGCGTAATGCTCCTTGATGCGCTGCAACGCATCGGAATCGCCTGAGTTGTAGGCGTTGACGACGTCCTCCGCCAGCTTCTCGTATTGCGTCAGGCTGGGGCGAGCGGGCAGTTCCCTGGCGTCCATGTGTCGACCTTCCTACGTTCCTTGTTCCTTCCTCTGGGCCTATGCTTTTGCGATCTGCTCGAGATAGTACTTTAGCTTCGACAAACTTCAGCTTGTCGATTGGTCGCTGAAGCGTCGCATTCGGCTCGTCGCGACAAACTGAAGTTTGTCGTCCCCCTCCGGTAGGAGGGCCATGTTTATAGACCCCGCGTGGAGATCCGACCGCCCTCCGGTAGGAGGGCCAGCCGCTGGCTTACCAGCGGAGCTACCGTTCACGCATGATCGCGCGTCCAAGCTTGAGAAACCGTTCGCCCTCTCGCGATGTCGTCCACGACAAGGATCAGTTGATGATCGTGGTCGCTATAGAGGACCTCGATGTTGACGCCCGTCTCGGCCATCCGGCGTGAGATCTTGCCGAGCTGGCCTGGTTCAGTTTGGTTCAATCGTTGTATGAGCACCTCTCGCTCATCCAAGACCTGGATGCCTGCCGCTTCGAGTGCCCTGCGTGCCGCCGCACCATCCTCGAAGAGAAAGTGGGCCACACCGTGGCCGTTGACTACGAAAGCGCCGCCGCCCTCAATGCTAACTCCGGCGCGACCCAGAGCGTCGCCCATCTCGGCCAACGCGCCCGGCCGGTTCTCAAGCGCGATCGTTAAATCCTTCATGATCGTCTCCTCAATAGATTGATAGGGCTAGACGTTTGCGTCATCCGATCTGCTGCTTGCTCGCCTCTGGCGCTAGAGCTGAACGGCAACGATTCGAAAGCCGATGTGGTCGTGCCGCCGCTCCGGCTCGAACCGGAGACGAAAGGCCGAACGGCAAGGCCAGCCCTCATCGGCCCAGCACCCGCCCCGGCGCACCCGGGAGATATCGCCGTGTTCGCTTTTCGAAGCCGAGCTCTTCGCCGAATACAAGTCGGGGTCCACACCCCCGGGTAGCTTCAGGTGATACCAATCCAGCAGGAGGACGGCGACCCAGCCTCTTGCTCTACGGCTATTCGATAAGCTTTCTCGCGCAGAAGTCAAAACCATTCTCTCGGCCATTCTAATTTTGACGTTCACCAAGACAGTAACAGAGCCCGTCCGGCGCCACTACGAAAAACACTTTGAAAGAAGTTTCTCCGTGTTGGTCGATGCTGAAGCCAGCCTCTTCTCTTTCCTCCGGCGCCTTCCGCCCAGTCCAGCTAGGGTGCGTAGTTAAGCCATTCGACTTCAATTCCTCGAAGGCTGCTTCGGCATTATCAACTTCAAAGAAACATCCTTCCTGGGCCGGGTCGCCTCCATTCTCTGCCAGGCCGATCTGAATGCCATCCCTGGCGAGGACAACAGACTTACACGGCGAGTCGTTGCGTGATACAACCTGGAACCCCATTATCGTTTCGTAAAAAGGAATGGCCGCTTCGACATTCTCGACAGGGAGGTTCATTGCGTCGTCGGCATACGCCCAGGCGGTGTTGAATACTGCATTCATTCTGATCTCCTCGCGTATAGCCTGCTACTCCGGATTCACGACCCCATGGGTAATCTGGTCCTGGTACGCAGCACTGTCGAAGTGGCCCCGCGACTCGGCAATCAACCCGTCACTGCCGAATCGCCACACCTCGAATCCACTGATGCGAACCTGCTTGCCCGTTCCGCCCGGACCGGTGTTTGTCCCGATAAGCGTCCAGTGATAAATCGCGTGGTCATCTTTCCGGAGTAAATCATCCATGAGTACTCGCAAGTCCGGGAAGTCAGTCATGAATCCCTGAGCGACCGCAGTGATAGCCTCACGCCCCACCGCCGGAGGCCCTTCATTAACGCTGAGCGAGCCATCTTCCGCATAAAAGGCGGCTACGCGGGCAGCGTCCTGGCTGCACCAGGCGGCGGTATATGCTTCAGCGAAGCTGCGCAAACGGTCTACGCCTGAACTCGTCATACTTGCTTCTCCTTCGATTTCATCTAACACAGCTACTCTACTCGTTCCCAGGTCAGCTATTTTCAATTTGCCTGCCTTCCGGCATTCGTCTCCCTGAGCAATCGGTCCATTTCCTTCTGCATCCCGCCGAGCGCCTTCTCCGAGCCCGGCTGATTGATCAGGTTCTTCATCTCATAGGGATCGGTTTTGAGATCGTAGAGCTCATCCATCCCTTTCAGCTCGAGATAGTGAATGTACTTCCAGCGCCCAGTGCGCACGGCCTTGTAGCCCATCTGCACTATGCGCGGAAAAACGCGGTCAGAATGGTATTCGATCAGAAACGAGTCTCGCCATTTGATCTTCTCGCTTTTCAACAGCGGCACCAGAGAGCGTCCCTGCATATTGCCGGGTACAGGGACTCCGGCAATGGAGAGCAGAGTCGGGGCAAGGTCAATGTTGAGCGCAAATTCGTTCCGCACCATGCCCGCTTTGATCATGCGCGGGTAACGCACGAGCAACGGCATGCGAATCGACTCCTCATAGGCCAACCGCCGTTCGACGCTCAGGCCATGTTCACCGTAAAAGTAGCCGTTATCGCTGGCAAAGACGATCACGGTCTTGTCGAGTTGGCCCGTCTCTTTCAAGGCCTTGAAGATTTCGCCGACGCCGTCTTCAATCGCCATCAGCGAACGCTGCCGTCCGAGGATGGCTTCGTCGCGTGTGCCTGTGTTTGCTCCGAGTGGAGGCAGGTTGCCGATTTGGCGCTGCAAGGCGGGTTTGCCTTCCGGTGCGCGATTGTAATTCGGTCGGCGCGGAACGGTCCTGCCCGCGTACAGATTACGGTGTCGCTCGGCGGGGATGAACAGCTCCGCATCGGCAACGTTGACGCTCCCATCGTTATTCTGGGTCACTTCGGGATGGACCGCTTTGTGGGCCAGATAAATCAGGAACGGTTTGTCGTGTCCCCGCTTGATGAACTCCACGGCATAGCCGTTAAGAATATCCGTGATGTAGCCGGAGGGCTTGACGGCCTTTCCGTCATCGTTGATGTCGGGATCGAGGTACGTGCCCTGCCCCTTGAAACTCACCCAGCGGTCAAAGCCTGGTCGCGGCGAGTCATCATTGCCCATGTGCCATTTGCCGATGAAGGCGGTTTCGTAACCCGATTGATGCAGCAGCAAGGGAAAGGTCGCGAGCCTATGGCTGGCAGCAGAGCGGTCAACGTTGTCGGTGATGCCGTGGGTATGTGCGTATTGCCCCGTCAGAAAACTTGCGCGGGACGGCGAGCAGAGCGGGGTGGTCATAAATGCATTGCGGAACCTCGCACCTTCTCTTGCGATGCGGTCAATGTTGGGCGTTTTGATGAACGGATGCCCGGCAATGCCCAGCTCGTCCCAGCGTAGATCGTCTATCAGGATGAAGACGATGTTAGGCCGGGAGTCGCTCGCCTCACCCGAAGGACGCCGGCTTATCAGTCCTGATGGGAATACCAGTAGCAAGGAAAGCAAGAGCATGGGAAACCACATGGCGCGATACTCCCTTTTTAGTAGTCCGGCTATTTCTTCGTTTCAGCACAGTGCTTCGTGAACTTTCAGGGTGTCTGTGTATTGCACAAACTTGACGGCTTTACCCTCTCGCACCATCCACACATGTGCGAAGTTTGCCAGAAAACTCTTGCCGGTAGCTTTGTACTTTCCGCTGTACTTCCCTAGCACGACGACGATATCACCCGCGTCGATGAATTCATCGGGTACGGCAGCATACCCGTCCCATTCTGTGCCCAACTTCATGAAAACGCCTTCAAGCACGGCATTTGGTCCCTTGTACGTCCCACCATATGGAAACCCTTCCGCTTCGGTCCACTCAATATCAGCGCTTAAGAACCCCAGTACTCCGGGAACATCGCCCTTGGCAAATGCCTCATAAACGCCTCGAACTCCATCAAGATTACTCATTCGTTTTTCCCCTTTCTTCCTATCCTATTTGATTTCGGAACGCGCCTATCGTTTCAGTAGCCGCCCGGCCAGATTACGCGCCACCGTTTGCTCCAAACACCGAGCTGGGTTCGCTTGGTTCGTTGTTACTTTGTGTGATGGCGCCCTGGCGAAGCCGTCAGGTTCTGCCGCCCTGCTTTCTGAAGCCCTCAAAGACTGTTTGACCGGTTGATGTGTCGGTCTTTGCGTCCGTTTCCATATTCGTTCCCTTCGATCACGCTTATCACCGACGTTAATGCCGGGGCATTGGTCAAAGGTGACGTCCTTTACAACGCTTGATCTCAGGCGAGCACCACGCGGTCACCTGTTCGCATCGTCCCCGGCGCTTCGACCACGGCATACACGCCCGCGCAGGGGAATTGACCGGCAGCTCCGACTTGAACCTTGTTGTGGCGAATCAGAGTCCGCAGGACGTCGGTGTCATTCGGGAGTTCGGCTTGGGCGAGCGTCGTCATCACACATCGCGCATCGGGGCGGGCCACGCTCAGGCGCACCGCGTCGCCGATCGCGAGCTGGTGGCCGATCCAGTCGTTCTCGACGAACCCAGCTTCTGTGGCGCCGACGATCACATTCATCCGGAACCGGCGCTCGTCGAAGCGTGTCTGAGGCCGAAGCTCGCTCAACTGCTCGAGAGTGGACGTCGTCAGGACGGACACCGGGAACAGGTCGAAGAACGACCCGACGGGCACGGGTGAAGCAAGACCAGCTTCGGCGAAGAAGGCCGAGCCGAGCTTCTGCTCGACGACTGTGTCTCGATGGCCTGCTGGGTCCAGATCCTCGACGTCGGGGTGGTACTGGTCGATGGTGAAATCTTCCGGTGCGGACCGAGCCAGCGTGACCTCTCGTCGGAAGTACGTTGATAGCACGCGGTCTACATCACTGGAGTCGCTGGTCACCGACGTGCCGTCCGGCAGCGCGATACGCACTGGTGGCAGCTCGCGGCCCAAACGTGGCGGCTCGACGAATGCGGCCCGACAGCTCAACACGCCGGGAAACAGCCTCACGCTCTTCGCGCTCACCACCTTGCCTGTGTCCGCGTCGATGAGCGCATAGGCGCGGTCACCAACGAGACCTCGCTCCGTCAGCTCCGCTTGCTCGAGCCGCTCGCCCGTCATGGACTTGACCGGGAACCTCCACAGCCCAGCCACGGAGCCGACTACTCCGTTCGTCGCCATTTCTTCCTCCTTCGCAGCACTTGGTATTCGTTCGTCGTCACGACCCACTGCTCGACCGAGAAGCCGCATACTCTAGGCGGAGTCGAGCGGATCTGACCAGCAGGCGGCCTAGTTCTACACAACAACCGATATTGGGCGCAACGACCTTACGACGCGCATAACGCGCGCGTCAAGCTCCGCCACATCCACACCTATGCCAAGAGATGAAACCGCATGAACTCCAGTATCTGTCTGATAATCTCGCGAGACGTCTCGCTATCATGCATCACGTCAAACGCGTGAGGCGCGGTCGCGTGATTCGTGAATGTGATCGGCAGATTGCAAGTCAACGCCTTGGCCACGAAGCGGTCAAGCGTTTCGTTCAGGTGAGGCATTTCGTCTTGACCTGCTCTCACTATGAACAGAGGCAGATCCCGTGGAAGTTCATTTACTGATTTTCCGGCGCACGGATTGACGAACCCAAACCTCTTCGCCGACTCAGCCGTACTGGTGTACCCTTCAAGGTCCAGCATCACCCCATAGCACAGGACAGCACACTTCAAATATTCCCGATCTTCGTGCATCAGGACCGATAGCGCGTTCGGAACATTGCCGGAGCAGGCCCACACGCCAATCCTGTTCTCATCAATTCCCAAAGAAGCGGCGTTCTGCCTGACATATTGAAGCAACGCGTGTATATCTGCTGCTGGCCCTGTAGCGGAGTACGTGATTGCCACCATCCCTGAGGCAGCCGTCAATTCCGCCCACGAGATGTACGATTCCATTTCTTTGAGCTTGCAGCCGAGCATCTTCTGAAATCCCACATCAGAATATCCAGACACAAAGACTACGGCGGGTATCCGCGCTCCACTCTTCCAGTCAGGTGGATGGTAGAGATCCATTGTTAGAATCCCTGCATCGGTTACTCGGTATTCAATGTCTCGCCGAATTGTAACAGCATCCATGCCGGGGATTTGGTAGACGACCCGTTTTTTCGTTATGTCATCGTGCGGAGTTTCTTGGCTCAATCTATGTTGCTCCTTTGCCGCTGCTTCGGCACTATCAACTTGAAAGAAACATCCTTCCTGGATCGGGTCGCCTCCGTTCGGCTAGAAATATCTGAATGCCGTCTCTACTGGCTCCACGGGTTTCGGTTTATAGCCCAAGTGCAGAGCCTTCATGCTGGCCGCACTCGCTCTGATTGATCAACCTCTCCAATCACCTTGTCCAGTTTGTCCAGTTCTGAGATTACTCTATCCCTCAGCACTCCTATTCTCTCCACATAGCTGTCGTGCTGCTCCTCTAGCTCTTTGACAATCTCTGACGCTCTCAGCAGTTCCAATACTCTTGGATCCTCGCTGTTTGATTTCGCCTCCTGCTCTGCCCTCGCTCGCCGAGTCTCTGCCTCTCCCTTCCTGTGATCTAGTAAGTGAATCTCATTCGTAAGCCAGTTTAGTTCATAACTGAGAGGCTCCGCGATGCCGAATTCCAATTCACCAATAGCTCTATCCAACTTCGATCTAGACATTGTGTGACTACAGCCTGGTCTTTCTGCACGCACCTCAGGGCTGCACAATCCGACTCGCTTAAAATCACCTGGTGTACCTGGGCTAAACACAGGCTGCTTTGAGTCGGCTAATCTAACGATTCGCTCATGCGTCATGCGGCATTTCACGATGCTCATAGCTGCGATTTCATCACGAAGGAAGCTGAGATAACTCTTGCGAGATTGTTGTGTCATGCTTTCTCATCGACCGTATGGCTTTACCAGCACCGGCTCCTGACGGTCCAACATGAATTACGCGGGGAACGACGCCACCAGATTCGGCGTAGTTCTTCCCGCCCCTGTTTCAAGTTCCGATCGAAGTGAGGGATGTTCCTGCTCGACCCTCGAGTGGAATGCACAGCCGCGACACCGCGCCCCGGCTTGCGTCTATTTCCCGTTATCCATGTGCCAGCCCGGATTTACCCACTGCCCTTTGCGCAACACGAATACCTCGGTGACGCGGCCGCTTTGCTGAGAGCGCTGGCCGCCAATCTCCAGCTCGTAAGAATAGTTGGAGTACACGACCGCGGTGTAGCCATAGACTTGAATTTCGGTCTTTGGAAACTCCAGCCTGATAAGCTTGCCGCCGCCTTTCGCGAACTGCGCCGAACCCTCGAAGATCGACTTACGATTCGACCAGGTGTTGTCTCCTGCTTCGATGGCTACCGTCTCCTCAGGGATCAGCTTTTCGAGCGCCGCCCGATCGTTCGAGAAGTACGCCCGCCAGACGGCTTCCCGCGCCTCGAGCAATCGCTTTTTCATTTGATCGCCCAGAGACCTCGGCGTCTGGTATTGCTCCTCCGCCGATTCCGGATGAAGCTCCGTATCGCTGCCCGTCTGGATCCACTTGCCATCTTGCTTGGTGTAAAAATCCGCGATGCGAAGTGCGCGCTTCATGATTCCGTTTGGTGTGTTCGACTCGACATCAGCGGTGAAGCATACGAAGGCCGCATCACCCTTGAAGATCATGTCGAACTCGCGCATCTTGTAGCTTTTCATTCCGTATGCGCTCGCCGGGTCGACGTAGACGTTGTCCATATACCCGCCGACTCCGCGAATCATGGTACGCGACCCTTCGAGGTAGCCAAGCCAGTTCTGATGGTGGGTGGCGCGCAGCTTGGCGGCGTCTTTATTGATAAACGCCTGGAAAATGCTGTCGATGTGCGCGCGGATCGCCTCGCGGTCAGCCGTGCGATCATCCTGCGGCGCCGCTTGGAGCGTTGTCGCGAGGACAAGTAACATTGCAAATGTGCGAAGTGCCATGGATTGTCCTTTCTTAGGCCCGCCTGCCAATTCGAGAGAGTCGCCCGCAAGAGTGAGCGGGGCGTATACTACGACGGCTTCAGCTTGGTGAGCAAGCCAAAGGCCCGCGCTTTGCGATGCCTCGTTGGAGGTTTCAACCCTGAAGGGGTTGCATATCTCAGCCCAGAGTTGCTGTACTCAGCTACTCTGAGTGATGAGGCCGGCCCAACGAGGCGCCGGTTGTTGGCAGCAACACTGAAGGGGTTGCTGCCTACGGCAGCCATCACCCCAGACGACGTTTGATTGTAGATCGTTCGAGTCCGACGGGCGCAACCTCGTTGGGTTTGGGAACAAATAGCGATCCGGTAACCCAAGGTAGCCGAGTACGGCAAACCTTGGGCTGCGGGACGCAATCCCGTCGGGATTGCCCTTGAATGTCCAAACATCAGGAGAGGCACACGAATGAGCGAGGAACATAACGCAATGAGTAGAATGAGACGTTCTCTGGCGGGGCTGGCACTGGCTGTGAGTATCATAGCGCTCGGCACGACAATCTCGCATACCGGAGAGGCGGCGCGCTTAGCTCGGCAATCACGAGCCAGCGCCCGCCTTATCCTGATAGTCGTTGTGGATGGGCTGCGTCCCGATTCGATCAACCGCGAGGACACGCCCACGCTTTTCCGGCTGCGTCAGGAAGGCGTGAGCTACATCAACTCGCATTCGGTATTCCCCACCGTCACGCGAGTAAACTCCGCCGCTATCTCGACGGGCACCTACCCCGATGTCAACGGGCTGGTCAGCAACTCGATGTTTGTGCCCGGTGTGCATCCCAACCGTGCCTTCAACACTGGCGACTACCGCCAGTTGCTAAAGCTGCGAGAGGCAAGCGGCGGGCGCTTGCTCTTTGCGCGTAGCCTGGCCGAACGCCTCGTCGAGCGCGGCATCCGCTTCGCCGCTGTCAGCTCGGGGTCGACCGGCAGCGCATTGCTCTTGAATCATCGAGCACCTGAAGGCATTGGCGTGCTGGTCAACGGCAACTTCGATCCGGGCAGGCGCGTTGCTTATCCCGACGAGTCCAATGCCGCCATCCTTTCACGTTTCGGTCCGGCGCCCACCGAAGAGGGCAGCTCATTGGTCGACTGGTCGGACCGAGTGCTGCGCGAGTATGTCCTGCCGGAGTTAAAATCCGAGGTGGTGATCGACTGGCAGACCGAGCCCGATGGCGCGCAGCACAGGCACGGCACGGGGTCGCCAGAGGCCCGCAAGGCGCTGGCCAATAGCGACCGCAACCTCGGGCTGACGCTCGCGAAGCTGCAGGATCTCGGCCTGGCCGACAAGACCGATCTGATAGTGCTCTCCGATCACGGCTTCAGCTTGCACAACTTTAGGGTTGACGCAACGAGAGCGCTGATCAACGCGGGACTCAAGGCCACCGGCGAGTCGGACGACGTTGTGTTGGCCTCCAACGGGCAGTCGGTGCTGGTGCACGTCAAGGGTCGAGACTCTCGGCGGATCAGAAAGATCGTTCGCTTCTTGCAGGCACAGGACTGGGTCGACGTGATCTTCACTGCCGGGCGAAAACCCGCCACCGCGACAGGCGGACAGCTCGGGCGCGAACGCGCGGCGACACGAGAACAGTTGGGCCGCGGGCGCAAAACAGGGGATGAGCTGGGAGGGGTTTCAGGAACGTTCTCACTAGGGCTGATTCGGCAGGCGAACGCCGAGCGCGGTGCGGATATCCTGTTCACCTTGCCGTGGAGCTCGGAGGTCAATGCGTTTGGCATGGCGGGTAAGCACTACACGGATGGAGGCGGTAACACCGGCCCGCTCACCGGGGCCGCCAGCGGGCATGGAGGCATGAGCCCGTGGCTCGTGCGTAACACCCTGATACTTTGGGGCCCCGACTTCAAGCACGGAGTTACCGTTCGAACCGCCGCCGGGAATGTCGATATCGCGCCTACCATCCTGGCTCTGAAAGGCGTTAGCGGCGGCGAATCGCTCGATGGCCGGGTGCTCGCGGAAGCGCTGCGAGATGGACCCGACGAAGAGCAGATTCCATCTGAAACACATGTCTTGAGGACTGAGACAGTAGGCCGATACCGCGCGGCGGTTCAGGTCACCGATGTCGGTTCGCACCGTTACATCGATAAGGGCTGGCGAATCCGATAGCTCCTCCCTGAATCCGTCAAAGCTCTCGGTTAGCCGGTCTGCCCGGAAAGGCGGCGATGGTGTTAGTCGGTTGAAAACGCTTCTGAGAAAGTCCTGAGTTGCTGTCGAGCAGCGTCCTCCTCTCGCTCGCTGGATCGGGGCGATGCTGTAACGAACGCCCACCAAGGCGACTGGTCCTCATCACTGACAAGCGTGATAAACCGGTGAACGAATTCCAATTCTTCTTCAGTACAAAGAGCCCGCAGATCGCGCCCCAATAAGAAGGCGCTGGCCAGGCTGTATTCTAACCCTGCATTGGTGATCGCTTCAGTGAATACTCGATCGCTATCGGCCTGGTACTTCGATAGCAAAGCGCGGATATGAAACAGATCCTTGCGTCGACGCTGCGGGTCATCCATAGAACGCTATGATCTTAAGGAGCATCAAGACAACAAGAGGAATCACGCGTAGCACGAGGTCGTCCGCCACCGTAACTGGCTGCGCTTCGGAGAACGCGTGATCAAGGCCCTCGAGACTCATCGTTAGCTCGCTTTTTGGCCAGGTAAACCGCTTTGATTCGCGCAGTTTCATTCCCGCTGGAATCAAATCCAGCAATGCTCCGCGCTTGCTTCGCCAGCGTTCTTCACGCTTTGGTTCCTGAGCCCAGCCCAATGCGGACAATTCTGCCTGCAATTTCGCGAAGTCAGCCAAGTCCAGGGCAATCGCGAAATCGATGTCGCCGGTTTTGAGCTCGTCATCGGAGAAGTGGAGCTGGTAGGCAATCGCACCGACAATTACTAGGTCGGCGTTCATTCGCTTGCAGAGTTCATTAAGATCCCGCAGATCATCTATCTCAGCCTTGCTCAACTCGATCACTGCTTAGAAACTCCGCTTTTAGTTGTTCCGCCGCCTCGTGTGCTCTGGGATCGGAAGAGTACATCAGCTCGCAATAGATTAGCCACGGATGAGCAATCGTACTCCGGCGAATCTGTTTCCAGAAAGGCACAGTGCCAAACGCGCGGAGAAGAATCAAAGGGCCGTTCCTGTCGGGCAACACACGAAGCTCGCGAAGCGTCGCTTCGGCGAGAGACTCTACGAAGATAGGAATCTCTGCGCCCTTGTAGAAGCGCTGAAGTTCGAATGCCGCGGGTCCGCCCGTAAGCGACCATCTCAACGACGCTTTTGCGAACGTGGCTCGAATCTTTCCCAGGAATTGCTCTGTGGATGACTCGGCCGCTCTGAACCGGTTGATGAAAAGCTTCGGCCGCAGCGCTTGTTCGTATGCGCGTAGTAGTTGACTCTCAAGCTCCTTGCCATCTCTAAGGTGGAAGGTGCGGGTTAGGATTCCTTCATCGACAAGCTGCTTTCTTATCGTGGCCACATTGCTCTTGCCGACGCCAGAGGCTTCAGCAAGTTGCCTGACGGTCCACGTCGGCGCCTGCTCGTACGCAGCAAGAGCAAAGAGGAGTTGCCCCTTTGCCGCGGTCATAGCTTTTGCTTCTTTAGCTCTTTGCTGTTCGCGTCTCCCGACAACGGTGCGGCCGTAGCTCTTTCCAAGCGTCAGGTGCACATTGCCGGCTCGATCTACGAAGCTAACCCCGGCATCGATTAGTTTCTCGGCGGACGGCGCGGGCACATATCTGGCGAGAAGGAGCAACGGGCGGCGATCCTTCTCGGCATAGTGTTTTGCTTGAGTGATCAGGGCATTGATATGAGCGCGGTCGAGGTAGGAATTCCTGAGTTCAATGTAAAAGGCGAAAGTGCCTTTAGGCGTGCCAATGCGGAGCAGGCCATCGACATTCCGGCTTTCTTGCTTGAAATCCGCAGAGAGTTCGACGCGTTGAACAAAATCGAGCGCTCGGAGTCGTTCCAGGTATGGACTTAGTTGCTTGTCGGTGAGGGTCATTGTCCGCGATTGTAGCGTGTCCATTAGTAATGGACAAGGCAACACTCCGGACACCAAAGATACTGGAGTTACCGATCGCCTGGCGGTTACGCCGCGACGCAAAGGGATGAACGACGCGTTCGCGTGTACTCGAGCATCCGCACTGGCCGAGCCGCAGTTACAAACGAAGATGTTTACGGTTCACATGCCGATACCGCTTTACTAACCAGTTTCTCGCGTGTAGTCTAGGACTTCGCTTCTGCTTGGCTCTGCGCTGCGTGCCTGCGCGTCTCGGGCATTGATGCGAGTATGCCATCTTTAATCGCTTTGATTGTGTGCTTAGCTGCTTCTGGTTCTCGATGGTTCCAAAGCGCGCAAGACTAGATACTCGGAACGTGGTTTCCCAACTGCACACCATCATTGGCAATCAAGCATGCCAAGCATCTCATTTTGATGTTCGGATTGGCTGACATTGATTTCCTGTTACGATCGCACGTTGTCAACTACGCCAGCCGTACAAGATGAACGATGACAATTCAAAAGCAAGAATTCTATGAAGGCGCGGCACTTCACCAACTGGCTCGTCGCGGTGGGATTGCCAGTCTTAGATACGAACCACCATTCTTCATTGTGAACGGCGATGTCATAGTTTGCCTCAAGTACAGCACCAAGAACCGCAGTCCTTGGGCCTTTACCTTTACATCCGATGAACAGGTCTTGTTGCGCAATCGCGCAAAAGGCTCGTCCTTAGTCATCGGTCTGATCTGTGGTGCCGATGGAATAGCTGCGATTCCTTACAAGTCCTATCGAGAAATCGCAGCGCCGAGGAGAACTGCACTACACGTTTCATGCTACCGACGGCACGGGCAACATTACGCAGTCTCCGGTCCTGATGGGGAACTTGCTCGAAAAGTCGCTCCATCCTTGTGGCAACGCATTCTTGAGAAGTGAGGAGTGTATGAATCATCGCGACCAAGTAGTTAATCTCTTGATGAAGCAGATTGGCAATCCGGAAGAGGTCGAGGAAATCCGAGTCACCGCCCAGGAAGTGGCAGAGCTATGGGTAAATCCAGTAGGTGGCGGGAGCGAGGAGACTAACGGCCTGATTTATGGCCTGATCCAGAGTGGCAAGACTGGTGTTCTGACCGTCACTGGGGCCATTGCCGCCGATGAGGGATATCGGACCGTTCTCATTCTGACATCCGACAACGATCCTCTTTACGAACAAACCTTGGGCCGAGCCCGAGAAGCTTTTCCGGGTATGGATATTTTGGGCAAGGCAGACATCAAAGATTGGGGGTCCTTCATTCAGCGAATCAAGGTAGGAGCCTGCGCTATCATCATGACAAAGAACGCAGGTCACTTGGGTACCCTGATTGAAAACTTAAAGAAGGGGAATGTGGGGGAGCTATCCTGTCTCATAATCGACGACGAAGCGGACCAAGCCAGCCTAAACACGCGCACAAAGAAAGCTGATGGAACGAGGAGCGCCATCAACCAGAAGATTCTAGAGCTGAGAAGCTTCTTCGAGAAAAACACCTACCTGCAGGTTACCGCCACGCCGCAAGCACTCTTCCTCCAACCGACAGGTCATGAGTTTCGTCCCAAGTTCACTGTGCTTAGTCATCCGGGTGCCGGGTATGTTGGGGGAGAAGAATTCTTTGGCGAGAACTCCACCCTTGTACGTGAATTTCCTCTCGATGATATCGGGGCCTTGACCTCATCGTCACAGCCCAGCCCAACAATGAATATTCCAATGTCTCTGCTCAAGGCACTTGACACATTCATGATTGGCGCGACATACAAACGCCTTAAAGATGTCGACCAAAATTGTGCCTTCCTCTGTCATGTCAGCACAAGGAAAGATGATCACCGCTATATCGAAGCCTTGCTTCGCAAGTACAAGATTGATCTTGCTTCTGGCACCAAGGCTGGGACGCCAGCGCTACTTAGCCGCCTAAAATCTGCCTATGATGATCTGTTGACGACCCATCCAGAGCTGAGCGACCCGGGCTTCGACGAATTGGTGAAGGCGATCATCTTCTATTCACCTGGAATCGCTGTCAAGCTCGTCAATGGTGAAACCGATGAAGATGTCGCCGTACATTCTCCGTATAACCTTTTCGTTGGCGGCAATAAGCTTGGCAGAGGTGTAACGATCAAGAACCTACTAGTCAGCTACTATGGGCGCAACCCCAAGAAGCCTCAAGCTGACACCGTTCTTCAACACGCGCGGATGTACGGCTATCGCAGGGCAGACATCGGCTTGTTGCGACTGTTCTTACCAAATGAGTTGCACACGGTTTTCAAAGCCATTCATAAGATGGAACGCGGCCTGCGAGATATCATTGCTCAAGCGCCAAGTGAAGAGTTTCGTGGCGTGTATATCGAGAGCTCATTAAACGCCACTAGACCCAACGTGCTGGTTCCCGGAGCCATCGGTGTATATACAGGAGGTGGGTCGTATAACCCCGCCCAAGTGATACGCGATGCTACATCCGAAGTTGCAACCGGACGCCTCAACGAGATGCTAGCGGACGTACCAAACAAGCAATACAAACGGATCCCTTTGGAAGAACTCCGGCAGATGATAGAACTCACAAAGCCAGACGAGAGCCAATCAGAGCGGGTATGGGACCCAGTTGCTGTGGCGGAAACGATTTC
Organism: Acidobacteriota bacterium; assembly: GCA_038040445.1. Classification (NCBI taxonomy): domain Bacteria; kingdom Pseudomonadati; phylum Acidobacteriota; class Blastocatellia; genus Candidatus Onstottus; species Candidatus Onstottus frigus. Next base: position 58,851 of record JBBPIG010000020.1, read on the forward strand.
ACAGTTCGCGACGCTGCGAGACCAAGAGGAGGGATATGTCTATGTGGATCGAGGTCGCGAACTTAGAGAAAATCGTCGCGAGACCCGAGGAGTTCTATCAGGCGGTGAGGCGGCCAACGTACCTGACGACCGACTCACTTTGTTTCTCCTAAGGACCAAGGCGGAGAGAGGAATGAGCGAGGCTTGGTGGCCTCAGATTCGGTTCCCTAAAGGAAGATACGCATTTGCTTTCGCGCTTTGAGGCCTTAGCCGGGCCGGGAACAACGGTAATCCGCACGTGTAATGCGACAACGTGCGCCTAATGCCTACGAGCGGCTTCCCACGGTGCTCAGCTTCAATTAGTTCGATTTTTTGAAATGGCGTCTACAGTTTTAGAGTCCGCCCATTTACTCTCGCAGAACCATCAAGCTCCCCTGTATTGATATCCGCTGTTCCCAAGTGCTCACCGTGGGCGGAGAATACCTCGATATGAGCTGATCCTCCCGGGTGACCTTCGTCGACATAGTAGAGTCTGCAGGTTTCCATTTCCTCAAAAACGCGCCTGAAGCCCCGGCGTTCAATCTTGCTCGTGGCCCGGAATCGATCCGGCAATTTTAGTAAAATAGTCTGAAAGTCTTTCGGAGCGACGGCGGACGCAGGATCGTAATATCCTCTCTGTTCGGTGACCCACCTTCTGACCAAAGATAGGGAGGATAGGCATCGCAACTCAATCTGTTGCCGGGTTCTGTCTTTTGACACGGAAATCTGATATCGATCTTGGAACGCGGAATCCTCTGCGCTGAGAAGAGAAGCTTCCAATCCGTTATCTAGAATTTTTCGCTCCGCAGCTTCACAAATAGAGTGATCTTGTAGTGCCAGAACCGGTTCGTGGCAGGTGTACTGGTCGATATCATTAGAGAGCCTTTCGGGTCTCCAGCATCTGTAGTATCGCTCGCCAAAAACAAGCTCTCTAATTAGCGCTCGGACGTCCTTTGGTAGACTTAGAGCGTTAAATTCTCTTGCGAAGTCAGCAGTGAGGAAGAAATGGCTGTCTTTAAAAAGAATCGTCCCCTCTCTCGCTAGTTCCTGAGCGGCAAGGAGGAAGAAGTTTAAAGACGCTTCTGAAGCCCCGTGATCCCCTAGACTATGCTCATTAAGGAAACCTATCATGCTATCCGAGAATAACGCTCAAATCGTTGTCGAGCTGATCGAAAAAGCCATCGGGCCAAGTGGCGATATCCCCTGATTCCGAAACTGCTATCTGGGTTACTGAAGGCTCGAAGGCGTCCAAGGGTTTAGCGAAAAAGAGAAAGCGGACCTTATCAGGAGTTAAGATTGTTCGTTTGACCATCCGCCGAATGCCATTCAGGACATGCTCGCTGTGAGTTTCGACAAATACCTGGGTTCCTCCAGCTGCAACGCGTGCCAAGAACTCCCCAATCATCGACTGCGCTTTGGGATGAAGATGTGCTTCAGGATTCTCAACGATTAAGACTGTATCGCTCGTCGCAGCCAAGCCTGCCACTATTACTCCAAGTACAAAAGACAAGCCAAATCCGGTATTGGTCGGGCGAACAAATAGGCTTTGACCGGTTTGCTGTCTTTGGAGTGCTAGTCCTAACCTAACTTGGTCGGCCCGACTATAAATCTCTGACTCTCCATCGAAGCCCGGAAAGAGTCGCGCCATCCAAAGTGCCCATTGGTACTGTATCGTTGGGTATTCCTTTTCATCTGAGCTTTCCAGCACGAGTATGCTGTTGGTAATCTCTGTTTCTCTAAGCTCAGAGGCAATGATGTAAGGAGCGTTCTCACCGTTCTTGCCAACACGTAACGGATGCCCTTCATCAGGAGATATCTGAAATACCTTTCGGGGACCAACCCGCTCCGCATGCAGATAGTTGAAGGGTTCTAAAAAAAGCCCCGAAGTCAGCGCTCGTTCCTCGATTAAAGTATCGCTACGAAGGGGCAAAGAATAATGCGTTCGGTACTTTTCGAATTCGCCACTTTGCAAATGGAGCACTTGGTCTTGTTCAGAACCTCTCAGTATGATTTCTATGGAATCCCCGTCCGGATCGGCGCAATAGACCTCTCCACTGGTGCCCAAGTCCACCAAAGAGCCGTTTAGTTTGAGCGTTCCGCGGGACAGACTGCCTGATTCCCACGATTGTCGGACCGCCAGGAGGCTCTGAATGACGGTGGACTTTCCTGCGCCATTCATGCCCGCAAGCACGTTGATCATCCCGAGGTCCATCGTCCGAGACCTAAAACATTTAAAATTAGTAAGGGTGATCGAGGCGATCATTCTAATACTTTCTCAACTGCACTATGGGCGCGCTGGAAACGTGTCTTCACCGAATTCACGCTGCCTGTGCCTGCCGATAACGACCTAACGTAGTCGGGATCCGAAAACATCTGGAAGAGGCTTGAAAGGATCTGGTCTTTCCGTTGGCGCAAGAGTTTCAAGTCGTAGCCCTGAAGAACATTTGACCATGACTCAAAGAGTGCTTTATTGATCGGCGCTCTTCTATCGGTTTCCAGGTTGAACTTGCGGAAGGCCAGTCGACCAAAGATCTCAAAAGCTCGATTCATTGCCTCGCGAAAGCTTAGGTTGAGGAGCATCACCTCAGAGTTGGACATACAGTTTATGTCCGCCATCGTAGCTGAAAGGAAGGTATTTAGATCAGATTTCAAGTATTCGCTGTAGGGATGAATATGGAATGCTGCGTATCGCAGAACGCACTCACGAGCATCCATCCGCGTATCGCTTACGCCGCCTCCAGTTGCCTCCAGGAAATCCTCAGATTCGGCCAATGTTCTTAACAGCCTAGTAGCCTCCCCTTGAAAGAGTGCGTGACGAATTTCCTGAGCGGTGAGCACGAGTCCACCAGTATTGATTCTATAAAAAATTGTAAACTTTACCTCTGGCGGCGTCTCCGGGCGGATAATGAAGAGCGTCACCTGAGTGTCTTCCAGATCGCGTCGCATCCCTCTCGGTAGTTCATCAAAGGTTTTCCCTTCGGCGGACTTGAGGTATTCAAGCCGCTCAAGTCGAAAGTTCCTTTCGGTTACAAAGTCCTTGAGAGTTGAGAGTCGCTGCAATCCATCAACTACCACCCAGCGATTTGCATCTACACCATCGAAGTAAAATGCGGGTAGAGGAATGCGTAAGAGCGCAGATTCAATGAGCCGCGATCTTCGAACCGGATCCCACACTAGATTGCGCTGGAACTCAGGATCTAGAATGATTTCGTTGAGGGATATCTTCCGCAGCACTTGAAAAACCGTCATTGGTTCGCGATCAACTTTGATTTTGGTCGGATCGAATGGCTCTGTGATTGATTCGTCGCCTTCGGAGTTTTCGCTTTCCACTCCCAGTGTCGCTAGTTCGATGCCACCATCCGCACAGATTTCCAGGAAGACATCGTCGTCAATTCTGCGCACAGCATTCTGCGCATTGTAGAAGGGAGCCAACTCGCGTGGCTTTCCATTTTCAGCGCGGCCAGGAACGGTTATGGTGAAGGGACGATAGTTCAGAATTTCAGCAAAGAACTGATCAGGATTGTCCGGGTCGGCAATCACGGCTCCTACTTCACCGTAACCAAAGTATTCACCTTCGCCGGACTTTTTCGGTTCGTAATAGACGAATTCGATCGCTGGCAGCGTTAGGAAGTTGAAATATTTCCTTGGAAAATGGTAGCGAGTGCCGATCTGATCAGCATAAGCAGAAGCTTTACGATATTGGGCTAAGACGAGCTTGGTTTTCTGTTGCATTATCTAAAGATAGGATTCTGGAACATCTCTCTTAAAGATCATAGTCCAAACAACGCACGACTCTCCGCGTCACCTTCTTCGGGTCTCTCAATTCATGTTGCCAGACCCTGAGTATTTGCCAGCCTCGACGCTTTAGCTCTCGATTGACAAAGCGGTCTCGATTCCTATTGCGCGTGAGTTTCTCCCTCCAAAAGGCCGAGTTGGTTGCTGGGATGGTGCCGTGGCTTCGGCACCCATGCCAAAAACAACCATCTACAAAAACGGCCAGTCGCTGCTTGGGAAAAACAAAATCTGGATTGCCTAAAAGCGCAAAGTGCCTGCGCCACCCGCTGATCCGACGTTCGCGAAAAATATTTAAGAGCCGAACTTCTGTCGAGAGATTGCCTCGGCTCTTTACGCGAGACATTATCTCTGAGCGTTTTTCTGCATCAAAGACATCGGCCATCAGATCCCTCTAACGCTTGAACAATTTTAAGCGCATGCCGCCGTATGAATTCTGGAGGTAAGGCGTTGCCTATCATCTCAGCCGTCGCAATCCTGCCACGTTCCAGAGAAAAAAAGTACGACGCCGGGAAAGTCTGAAGCAGTGCAGCCTCGCGCAATGTAATGGCGCGGTTTCGTGTTGGATGTAAAAAACGTCCCTTTGAAGGATTGAAGCAGCCGGTTGTAATTGTAGGGGCCACTTCATTCCAGCTCATGCGGCCATAGACATCTTTGAAACCGTCGCAGCTCTTATGACACTTCAGCTGTTCTTTCTTTCCGAGATCTAGGCGACTTCCTCCATTTTTCGGGATCAGCCTAATCCTGCGTTTAACTTCTTCCGTTCTTTTCTCTTTGTAATTGTGAAGGGGGTCTCGCTTAGCTCGTTTGCCCAGCTTTCGGAACGCATCGCGAACGACCGGCTTGCAACGCGCTTGTCGACCGAATGGTATCTTGGTTCGATGACCAGCCAACAAGATGAAGCGGCGGCGCCGTTGGGGTACTCCATATTCTGCAGCGTTGAGAACATCAGCAGTGCAGTCGTAACCGAGTTCTTTTAATTCAGAGAGCACCTTCTTCATTCGTCGGTCTTTTGCAAGGCCTGGAACGTTCTCCAACATTACGGCCTTGGGTCGCAGGTTCCTAACAAACTTCATAAACTGGAAGATAAGATCATTTTGAGCGTCGTCAATAATATAACTGCCATTCAGCGTTGTGATGGTGGAGAACCCTTGGCAAGGCGGGCAGCCAGCGAGAAGATCCAGTTGACCTCGCTTCAGCTTCAGTTTACGCATCACCGCCGCAACGGAGACGTCGCTTATATCCTTCGCCCAAACAGTTACTCGCTTGTGATTCGCTTTATACGTGCTGACTGCGAGAGGGTCGATTTCGACGGCGCCAATAACGCGAAAACCCGCCTGCTTGAGCCCCAACGTAAGGCCTCCGCAACCTGAGAAAAGGTCAATAGCAACCGGCTTCGCCATGCTCCCGATTCTGAAAGCTTTGTCAAGAAGCGTCAAGACGAATTCCGCTAGATGAAATTTGCCCACTGTTTTCAAAGCTTCAGAGACACCAACCCGCTCTTTCTACGAGGAAGCTTCGACGCTTGAAACGAATCTGTGCCGGCTGGGCTCACCGCGTCTCAAGTAGCTTCGCACTCTCAACCCGCGAGGCGGCCTACAGAACAGGAGTGCTGGGTCTACGCCTCCTTCTTGTCGTCGCTCGCTGCCGGCGCGACAGCGAGCCCCGGCCTCGCATACTGATCCAACCCGAATCCAAGAGTAATCGTCGCCAACAGAATCGCCGACGAGAAGAAGTACGGCGACGATACTCCGATCGAATCGAAGGCCCAGCCGAAGAACAACGGTGCGATGATGCGAGCCACTCCGCCATACGTCTGTTGCATTCCCATATACAAGCCGCGTTCTCTTTGAGAAATGACTCGTGACAGAAGCGCCGTGACGCACGGAAACGTAAAGGCCGTGCCCAGCGGAATCAGCGCTACGGCTAACGCCAGCATCCCCAGGCTTCGCGAGAGCGGCATCCCGAGAACGCCCGCGGCCAGGAGCACGAGCCCCAGACGCGAGAGCCTCGCCTCGCCGAGCCAATCGACCGCGCGCCCTAAAAGCAGCACGCGAGCGAAAACCGCAATTGACCCGATATACATGAAGAAATAGCCTATCGTCTGTTCGGTGACTTGAAAGCGCGCGTTCAGGAAGAGCGCGAGCACCGAAAAGCTTCCCTGAAAGGCGCCAATGGCAATCGCATAAATCAAGATGAGGCGCGACGCGGGCTCGCTCGATCGCGAGATCACGCGCCAGATCGCCTGACGCGAGGTAGGGCGTACGTAGCCTTCCTGCGGCGGCTCGCTCGAATCACGAGACTCGGTCAGATAGCGAGCTGCGAAGATCATGTTCAGCAAGCAGAGCCCGGCCGCTATGATTCCAGGCCCCGCGCGCCCCATCAGCAACGTCCCCGGCCCCGGCATCAGATCGCGCTTGCCTAATGCAATCGCGAAGGAACCGAGCACCGGCCCCAGCGCTACACCGAGATTGGTTGTCGCCGAGAGCCATCCGAGCGCTCGCGCGCGATCCTTTGGATTCGTCGAGTCGGCTACGTAAGCCTGGATCACGCCTACCGTGCCCCCGCCCGCGCCCTGCACCAAGCGCGACAGGAACAAGAGGAGCAGCGAGTGCGCGAAGCCGAAAATCAGATACGCGATTCCTGCTGCGCCTATCGCGATCAGCAGCGTGGGCCGGCGCCCCACTCGATCAGAGAAGCGGCCCCACATCGGCGCGCTTATAAGTTGTGCGATGGTGAACGAGGCGACAATGAATCCGGAGATGGTCCCGATTCCAAAGTGCAGCCCGAGTACGTCGATCCCCGGCCCGCCGAGTTCCTTTACGTAAAACGGCAGGAGCGGAATGATCATCAACAGCCCCAGCATGTCTACGAATGCCGTCGCCATGAGTGTGAACAGCTTGGCGGGGATCTTCCGGACTTCTTTCCACAGAACGTAGAGAAGTGCCATCGCGATCGCGCCGAGCAACACGCGCACGACAGGCGATTGGAAGGAGTGGGCAATGTCTTGCTGGATTATCATTAGACGCGCTGTCTTCGGTTCTCCAATACATTTGCTCGGTTAGCGTCGGGGCATGTGACCACTTGGACTGGGCATGATGCAAACGCGTTAGAAGCGGTTCTTCATCTGTATGGTCGATTGCGGGATCTAAGAAGACAGTTGGGTTCACCTGGCGGGGCATTCTTCAATAGAGATATTCCTCTGCGTTCCTCCGCGTCCTCTGCGGTTTACTCCGGATGCATTTAACCGCAGAGGACGCCGAGGAACGCAGAGGAGAAGTGGCGGCTCAAGCTTCGACGATAACTTTGAAACCTCCGTAGACCATGCGCTTGACGTCGAAGGGCATCGGCACCCCCTCCATCATCTTTGCCATGCGGGGGTCTTTCATCACTTTCGCGTTGACGCGATCGCGATGCGCGCGCGACTTGAACACTATCCACGAGAACACCGCCGTCTCGCCGGGCTTGAGCTTCATTGTCCGCGTGAACGAAACGCCAAACTTCACATCGAGGTCGTCGCCTACGCACTCCCGGTACTCGAGCGCGCCGTGCTCGCGCCAGATTTTTCCAGCCGCTCGCGAGATGCGGCGGTAGAGCTGCACGTTTTTCGTGGGGACCGGCAACACGAATCCATCAACGTAGTTCATAAATCCTCCGTAGTAGTTTATACCTGGAAAGAGGTCAGGTAGCTTGTCCGCAGTTGATCATCCACGGGATGCCGAACCGATCGGTAACCATCCCAAAACGGACGGCCCAGAAGGTCTGCTGGAGCGGCATCTGAACCGTTCCGTTCTCTGACAACGCGTCGAATATGCGTTCTGCCTCTGCCGGATCGTCGATTTGGATCGATACACAAAAGCCTGTTGGTTTCACATCGCGATCAGGCGGAGCGTCAGCCCCCAGCAGTGCCGTCTCTCCGACAATCAGGCTCGCGTGAATGATTCTATCGCGCCATTCTGATGGCACTTGATCGGCCATCGGCGAATCACCATAGGTCATCATCGTTTGGATGTTCCCGCCAAGACACTGCTGATAGAACTTGAACGCAGCATCGCATTGGCCGTTGAAAGCGAGGTATGGACTCAATTGCATAGTGGACTCCTTTGGTTATTAGTAGGTTGCTGAAAAAAGTCATCCGATACCACGGGCTTCAGAGACTGTGCGAGACCTCCGGGAATCCCACCCACTGCCCGTGGGTGGGATTCCCTGACTTTTCGCACACTATCTGAAGCCGGTGGTATCGAAGAAGCGCGGCCCGTTTCAAACGTACTGCTGCCGACTCTAGCCGCCGGCTATCGCACCTACGACCAGAAGAGGCTCTGCGCCACTGGCGACCGCTTCCGGTAGCGCGGCGTCCGGCGGTTCGTGTGATAGATCTTCCTCGCAGGCGAAGAACCTCAGGAAGGGCCGGCGCTGCCCGGTGACGTGGTCGCGGATCGTCCCTCGCAGCATCGGATAGCGCGCCTCGAGTGCGTCGAGCACCGAACGCAGCGTAACCTGACCTTGAACGTCGAGCTGCACCTCGTCGTCGACCTTCGCCAGAGTTCGCAGATGGTACGGGAGCTCGACTCGGATCACGGAAGCACCTGGACTTCTACCGACAGCACGGGCGGAAGATCTCGGACGATGGCAGCCCAGTTGTCTCCGGCGTCGGCCGATGCGTACACCTGCCCGCCGGTTGTGCCGAAATACACGCCGCACGAATCAAGCGAGTCGACAGCCATCGCGTCGCGTAGCACGTTGACGTAGCAGTCGCTTTGCGGCAGACCTTTCGTGAGCGCTTCCCACTCGTTTCCACCTGTGCGGCTGCGGTAGACTCGCAGCTTTCCGTCGGGCGGATAGTGCTCCGAGTCGCTCTTGATCGGGACAACGTAGACGGTGTCCGGCTCGTGCGCATGAACGTCGATCGCGAACCCGAAGTCGGTCGGCAAGTTCCCGCTGATCTCGTGCCACGAATCGCCGGCGTCATCGCTGCGCATGACGTCCCAGTGCTTCTGCATGAACAGCACGCCCGGGCGGGACGGGTTCATCGCGATGCGGTGAACGCAATGACCGACCTCCGCGGTCGGGTCGGGGATGTACAGCGAATGCAGCCCACGGTTGATCGGTCGCCACGTCTCGCCGGCGTCGTCGGTTCGGAAGGCGCCCGCGGCGGAAATAGCGATGAAGATCCGGTTGGGGTCACTCGGATCCAGAATGATCGTGTGCAGGCACATCCCACCGGCGCCTGGCGCCCAGTTGGGTCCCGAGCCGTGGCCGCGCAGTCCGGCGAGCTCCTGCCACGTCTGGCCGCCATTCGTCGAGCGAAACAAGGCGGCGTCCTCAACCCCGGCGTAGACCGTATCGGGATCAGTTAACGAGGGTTCAAGATGCCAGACTCGCTTGAACTCCCACGGACGCAGCGTGCCGTCGTAAAACTGATGCGTGGTAAGCGGCTTGCCGGTTTCCGCAGACGTGTCGTAAACGAACTTGTTGCTCTCGCCTTTGGGCATGCCCTCCGGGGTAGTGGTCGGTTCGCCTGGCGGTGTTCCGGGTTGGTGCCAGGTTTTGCCGCCATCGTCCGAACGTTGAATGATCTGGCCGAACCAGCCGCTGGACTGCGATGCATACAGCCGATTCGGATCAGCGGGCGACCCTTTGACGTGGTAGAGCTCCCAGCCCGCAAAGTGTGGCTCACTGACGTCCCACCGTTCGCGTTTTGCGTCCGCCGTTAGGACGAACGCGCCCTTACGTGTACCGACCAACACCCTTACTCCGCTCATACATTTGCTCCTTTCTTTCTTGGTTCATAGTAAGAGTTCAGAATACAAGAGTTCAGAGTCGTTCCCCCAATAAACAGATGTCCCGCCACATGAAGCCAGGTCTTACCGTCGTTGCCGAAGAAGTCTCCCGGAATGCTGTAGATGTTGTCAGTGCCGGTGACGATCGCCAGCACAATCGCTGGAACGATTATCACTTATGCTTTACCAAAGCCTCTGCAAGCTTGTCGAGACACTGGCTCAAGCCGGCTTCGGACATCTCGCGCATTTGGCCCACCGTCCAGCCGTATTCGGTGGCGGTCAGTTCAGTCTTGTCGCCAACGCGCTTGAAAGCCAGGGCGCTGGGTATTTCTCTCGGGAAGTCTGGGGGCATGCCCATCGTAGTAGGATCAATTCTGTTGCCGTCTTTGTCGGCCAGGCCCTGGCTGAACTCGATCAGCTTCATGGGCACAATCTTCTTGTAGACGCCAGCGGTGTAGAAGTCTTGACCACCTTGAAATTCTTTCGGCGCGCGCATGTGGAACAAAAATTTGCCGCCTTCACGAAAATCTATTTTGCATGACGGCGAGGTAAAGCCTGTTGGACCCCACCAACGCATGACGTACTCGGGATCGGTCCAGGCTTTCCATACCAGCTCGATCGGGGCGTCGAAGACACGTGTAATGACGAGATCGCGTTTCTTTACATTGTCTGCGGTATTTTTGCCCTGTACCTTCACGGTCGGCCCTCCGGTCTCAGCCCTGGTGGAATTGTCGCCTCCCACGATGAGAGCCGACGCGGCAAGCACGCCGAGCACGGCGAGCGATGGGTTGTTCATTGTCTTCATAGCGTAGTCTCCTTCGAATGGTTCCTAGTCCCAACTGCGAAGTCCTCATTGACGGTCCCGATAACTCCTGCCCGACTCGTTCTCCGCGATGCGCGCCTTGATAAGCTTCCTCACGAGTGCGGTGGGAAGCGGTTCGCCGGGCGCAAAGCGGATGGAAGCTTTGCCGAGTTTGTAGCCCTTGAGATCAACTGCGTGCGCGCGCGTCACGTTCGTGCTCATGATGTGAAAGGTGCAGAGGCCCTTCGACGCCGCGAAGCCCACCAGGAGTCCGTGGTGTTTGTAAGCGGGGATCTGATAGCTGATGACCTCGGTGGCCTTGGGCGCCGTGGCTTTGATCGTCTTGCGAAGCTTCTCGAGCGCGGTCCGCACATCTTCCGGCACGGCCGCGAGGTAGTCGTCTACCGTCTGAACCCCCGCGCTTTTCTTCGCGGGCTTAGCATTAGCAGCTACTTTTTTCATGAGAAATCCTCCCTTATTGTTGTTGTTGCAAATCATTCAGACATAGTCTCTTTGGTTTAACCCGGGACAGTCTCATGCAGCCGCGTATTTGGACTGCGCCGCCTATTCCTCATTCAACGACTGTCTCATGCAGCGGCGCTTTGTCTTTTGGCGAACACTCGACCAACAGATTGTGTTCTGCGGTTCCTCTCTCCACATCAGAAAAAGCGCCGCCGCTGCCTGAGAGCGTTCTTGTCTGACCAATAGGCGGCGCAGTCCAAATGACCCCCTGCCAGACAGCCCTTTCTCAGATGTTCGCGACATGATCGCGATAGATGCCTGTGGCCGCGGACCATGTCGAGGGTCAACCAGTGACTCTCTCGTGCAGCGGCGGCGCTTGTCTTTTGGCAACACTCGACCAACAGATTGTGTTCCGCGGTTCCTCTCTCGACATAAGAAAAAGCGCCGCCGCTGCCTGAGACGGCCCTTGATCGACGAATCAGTGGCGAGCCCGGAATCGTTGTGAGAACCTGGGTCAGCGATGCGGCGTCTGCCGCCAGCGGCCGTAGGCAATGAACGCCGCCAGGAGCCCCACCACCAGCGTGATCAGCGCCACTGCTACACCACCGCCCACCAGGTTGGTCACCGTCGCACCGATCATGATGATCACCAGCCCTGCGGCCGCAAGCGGTGTCAGGCCCGGCCGCATTCGCAAGAGTCCGGGGAGAATCAGGCCGAGGGCGCCGAGCACTTCGCACACGCCGATAAACCGTAAGAACAGAACCGGGATCGGCACCGGTCCTTTTAGCGCCTCGGGCGGCAGGACCAGCTTCGCTCCACCGGCAAACAGAAAGAGCAACGCGAGCAGCACCTGAACGATCCACAACGCGTAGGTCATGATCGGTCTCCTCGTTGGCGACTCGTCGCCGTCTTCCGGCGCGGCCCGTGTTTGGATTATTGTCCGTCATACGCTTGCTTCAAAGTCTTTATGTCAATCTTATCCATTTGAAGCATTGCCTCCATGACGCGTTTCGCTTTCTCAGGATCTTTGTCTTGCAACATCTCAATTAGGATAGTGGGATTGACTTGCCATGACAGACCATATTTGTCCTTTAGCCAGCCGCAACTTGATTTTTCTCCGCCTTCAGAAAGCTTCTCCCACAGCTCATCTATTTCTTCCTGCGTGTTACTGTCCACGCTTAACGATATGGCTTCCGTGAAGGTGAATTGCGGACCACCGTTTAGAGCAATGAATTCAAGTCCTTCGAGCTGGAATGCCATGGTCAATACTGTTCCCTTCGGACCAGGCCCTGCTTCTCCACAACAGGTAACGCTCAAGACCTTTGAATTTTTGAAAATAGAAACATAAAACTTCACGGCCTCTTCCGCGTTGTTGTCGAACCACAAGAATGGGGTAATTTTCTGCATGTCATCTCCTTTTTGTTTGCAATCCTGGGTTAACGTTTCTGCCCATTTGCTCGCGTACTACTTTTGCGGCAGGCCCGCGAGCTCGATCACTGGGCGGATCTCGACTGTGCCGATACGCGCACCTGGGATTTGTCCGCCAATGTCGATGGCTTCGTCAAGATTCCCGGCGTTGGTAAGGAAGTAGCCGCCGAGCTGTTCGCGCGTCTCGGCGAAGGGCCCATCGGTCACGAGCCGTTTGCCCTCGCGACCCCGGACGCAGGTCGCTGTCGAAGCTGCGTGCAGCGGGGCGGCGTCTAAATACTGCCCGCTCGAGTTGATCTGGTTTGCGAGTTGTACGGACTCCTCGCGCATTTGCAGCAACTCGGTCTCGCTCAGCTTGCCGAGGACCTGTTCGTTGTGGTGAACCAGCAATATGTATTTCATGTTTAGCTCTATCAGTAAGTCGAATAGCGAATGTACGGATCGACACTCCGCCAGGAAATATTCATGAATCTTTGCTAGCGATCAAATCGGCAAGAAATCCGCGCAAATCCGTCGAATCCGTTTCATCAGTGGTCTAATGCGTTCGGAGGAATCGCTTTGCTAATGCCGCACAGACCACGGATGACGCTGATCCGACCGATTTGCGCGGATACCTCACCAGCGAATTGTCTGTTAACACGCCACTAATCCTCCGGCAAACCCGGGATCTCCAGCACCGGCCGGATCTCGATGGTACCCATACGCGCTACCGGAATTCGTTCAGCGATACCCATCGCCTCGTCGAGATCCCTGGCCTCGATTAAGTAGTAGCCGCCCAGTTGTTCGCGCGTCTCCGCAAACGGACCGTCTGTCACGAGCCGTTTGCCCTCGCGCACCCGGACGCTGGTCGCCGTCGAAGTCGGGTACAGCGGGCCGGCAGAGAGAAAGTGCCCGCTCGAGTTGAGATCTTGCGTAAGCAGCGCAGACTCCACGTAACAGTGCTCCCGCTCGGTCTCGCTCAGGGCCTGCTCGTCGAGATAAACCAGCAACATGTATTTCATAGCCTGTGCCTCCATCAGTAAGTCGAATGGCGCGTGCCGGGATCGACACTCCGCCTGGAAATTATTTAACATCAGGTATGCTCCCAGAAGCCAACGTCGCGGTCGAGTCGGTTTATCGCTCTGATTGGGGCCGGATCGTCGCCACGCTTATTCGCCTCTTCGGCGACTTTGACTTGGCCGAAGAGGCCGCTCAGGAAGCGTTTGCAGCCGCTGTAGATCAGTGGCGCGACTCCGGCGTCCCTGAGTTTCCACGCGCATGGATCATCCAGACAGCTCGGCACAAGGTCATTGACCGCCTACGCCGGCGGACGCGGTTTGAGGAAAAACTTGAATCGTACGCCGCGTCCGGGTTGAGCCGGACCATCGAGGAGCCGGATTACTTCACGGACGAGATTCCCGACGATCGGCTTCGGCTGATCTTCACCTGCTGTCATCCGGCGCTTGCGCACGAGGCGCAGGTCGCACTGACACTCCGCACGCTGGGCGGCCTGGAGACGGACGAGATCGCGCGGGCGTTTCTTGTGCCCGCGGCGACGATGGCGCAGCGGCTCGTGCGCGCCAAGCGGAAGATTCGAGACGCAGGCATTCCATACACAGTGCCTGAAACCAGTGACCTGCCCACTCGGTTGGACGCGGTGCTTACCGTGATCTACCTGATCTTCAATGAAGGCTATGTGGCGACTCGAGGCGAGCCGCTCGTGAGGGCTGATCTCTGCGCAGAGGCCATTCGACTTGGACGTCTCGTGAGAATGTTGATGACCCCCCAACCGCCGTCGGAAGCGACTGCTCTCCTCGCTCTCATGCTACTTCACGATTCGCGTCGCGATGCCCGCATCGATGAGGCCGGTGATCTTGTCGTTCTGGAAGAGCAGGATCGCAGCCGCTGGGACGAGCGGCAAATCGCCGAAGCGCTTCCGCTGGTCGCTGAGTCTTTGCGCGGCGGGCCTGGTCCGTTCGCTGTGCAGGCGGCGATCGCTGCCGAGCATTGTCGCGCGGCGCGAGCCGAAGATACGGATTGGGCTCAGATCGTCCGGCACTACGATCTTCTTGAGCGCCTCCAGCCCTCTCCCATTGTGTCGCTGAACCGGGCTGTGGCGGTCGCGATGGCGGAAGGCCCCGCGCGCGGGCTCGCGCTCATTGATGCGCTCTCGGCAGCCGGCGATCTCGACGGCTACCACCTGCTGCATGCTGCACGTGCCGATCTGCTGCGTCGGATTGGATCATCAGTAGAAGCGGCGAAAAGTTACGAGCAAGCGCTGGCGCTGGTCACCAATGAAAGCGAGCGCCGATTTCTGGAGCGACGTCTGCGTGAGGTTCAGCCTCCGCGCATCCATTGAATGGTTGTCGATCATCTCTCCGTTCGCTGCGCTGATGGCAAACTGCGGTTCAGGGTTCAGGGTTCAGAGTTCCGGGTTTAGCCGAAAGTTTATTGTAGTTAGCTCTTCGGGACATCGGCTACGAGCTTCTGCTAAAGGGCCGGACTACGAACTCTGAACCCGGAACCCTCCTCTGGATTTGATTTGAGAGTACACAGTCACGAAACGCGACCTTCGCGAATCATTGCAACGTTGCGATAGCTCCGAATGCTCGCGAAGAACTACGGCTTGAGATCAAGCGACGCTTTGCCGGTCTCGACGTCGAACGGCACCGAGCTATGCTCATGCGTGACCATCCACTTGCCGTCGATCTTGCGGAAGCAAACGGTGGCGCGCCACCACATATCGATTTTCCCTCCGTCTGTCCGAGTTCCGTTGACCCGGTTGAGGCTATGGCAGAAGGCCACGTCATCGCCCGCAGTAATGTTGAGGTCGCGAAGCTCGTAGCCGATTGGACCTTGGAACGAAGAGAACCACTCCTCCGCGCGTTTTCTACACGCATCCAGTCCGATTTTTTGCAGTGTGGTTACGACATCGAACGAAACGATGTCCGGCGCGTAGTTGGACACCGACCCGTCGATGTCCTTGGCGCGGACTGCCCGTGCCTGATCATCTATTAGCTTTCGGATCTGGGCCTCACTGGTTGCTTTGCTATTTGTAGCGGTCATGTCTTTTTTCCTCGGTTGAAAGACTGAAGTCTTGGTTGACCCCAAGTCGGTCCGGCACTCAGGTGCGAAGTCGAAGAGGTTCCCAAAGCGATTTGTTGAATTGAAGAGTCGTGCCTTGGCCGCCCGGCCGGCACAAGCTGAGTTTTGTTGTCCATGTCATCCGATTCTGAAGGCTCATTTCTTGCGCGTCGCGGCGGCCTCTTTGGCAGAACGCGAGCGCGAAGCGCCCGAGCGCTTGGCTGCAGCGCTTCGAGCGTGGCGCGATAGCGCCGTTTTGGATGCCGCGCTGTGGCCTTCACGCTTTAGCTTACGCGAGGCTGCGCGCGAGCGCTTGGCCGACGTCTTTCCTTTCCCAGCGCTCCTTCCTTTGCGAGTGTCGCGCGCAGCTTGTTCTCGTGTCTCTGTGGACGCGTTCTTCGGAGGAGGAAGCTTAACGCCGGCCCGGCGCGCTTTGGATAGTCCGATGGCGATAACTTGTTTGGCTGAGCGAGCGCCGTGCTTGCCCTCGCGAACATGTTCAATTTCTTCTCGGACGAACTCTCCAGCTTGTGTGCTTGCGGCTCTTCCTTCACGCTTGTCCTTCTCTGCGCGTTCCAGTGTTTCCTTGTCAGGCATAATTCTCTCGTCTCCCTGGTCCCCCGCAAAACCGCACGAGGAATCCGATACATGCGCCAAGCACGTCGGAGATATCGCTGGAAGATCGGATAGAGATACCTGAGTCAGAAGCGATAAGAATTCCTCGTGATTCATTCATAGACTGTTTAGACCGCGCCACGCATTCCCAAAGGTGAATCAGCGGCGTTCATTTCTTGCCGATGCAGTAGAGATGCTTTGAGCCGCGAATAAAGAGCTTGCCCGCGCCGACGGCTATCGAAGCATAGACCGGTTCGCCGAGCGAGTTGGTGCGGAGGACTTCGAACACGGGACCGGCTTTGATGACAAAGGTATCACCATCTTCACTCGTCAGCAGGATCTTATCGTCGAAGGCCACGGGCGAAGATGAGAACGTGGCGGGCACTGGCACGCGGCCACCTTCATATTTGACCTCGCCGGTCCTGGCTTCGAGACACGTGATGATGCCACTGTCTGTCATCAGGTAGAGGTAATCGCCATACAAGATCGGGGATGGCACATAGGCCGTACCCTTGTTGTATTTCCACACGACATAAGGTGTGCCCTTGAGATTGCCGTCACCGCCGAGACGAATGCCTATCGCGAGCTTTGGCTGTCCCGACGAGCCTCCCGAAACGAAAACCATGCCGTGACCTGTCACGGCGCTCGGAATCGCATGAGAGATGACGCCTTCCGAGCGCCATAGCTCCTTGCCGGTCGCC
This sequence comes from Acidobacteriota bacterium, assembly GCA_038040445.1. Lineage (NCBI taxonomy): Bacteria > Pseudomonadati > Acidobacteriota > Blastocatellia > Candidatus Onstottus > Candidatus Onstottus frigus. The sequence goes on from JBBPIG010000020.1 coordinate 75,512, forward strand.
GGATCATAAGAAACAGTGCTTTCAGCGCCGCTCGCAATCAACTCCGTTCGCTGCGGCGTGTGAACAAGCACCGGCGTCGCCCAGGTTTTGCGCTGAGTGCGTGGCACGCGCCACATTTCCTTACCGGTGAGCTTGTCTAGCGCCGCGATGAAGGAGCCCGGCCCCCCGTCTTCTTGATCGCATTGCAGGATCACCAGATTCTCGTAGAGCACCGGCGACATGCCATTACCCATCCCCATCTTGGCGAACTTGCCCAGCGATGTTTTCCAGACCAGTTTGCCGTCGAAGTCGTAGCAGTAGACTCCCTCCGCATCGAACAGAGTCCACACGTACTTTCCATCGGTGACCGGCGTGGCCGAAGCGAAAGTATTTTTCCGATGCCGGTCGTCGTAGACGGTTCCTTCGTAGGCAGTTTTCTCCCAGAGAACCTTGCCGGTCTCACGGTCCAGGCAAAGGACCTTGATCGTATAGCTATGATCTCCGCCGGCGCTGTCCGGATGGCGATACACCTGGCCACCGCGGATGTGAGTGACGGCTTTAGCGCCCGGCACGGTTGGGCCTTCGATTGAAGTGGTCAGAAAGATTTTCTTGCCCCAGATGATCGGCGACGAATGCCCACGCCCTGGGATCTCGGTCTTCCACTGAACGTTTTTGGTCTCGCTCCATTCAGTGGGCAAATTCTTTTCCGTCGAGACGCCGCTGCCATTCGGCCCTCGCCACTGCGGCCAGTTTGTTTCATAATTAGAGGCTGCGGCCATCGGCGAATGGGGACTAGACAGAGCAAGCGAACAAACAATCAAGATAAAGCCAAGGCTGAAAGACGTTCGTTTCATAGCCGTCATCGCATCTTGCACAACGTGAGAAGTCTTGGCGGGCGGGTCGGTCGCTCTATGACGCGAGCTTCACGACCCGAAGCTGCTTCCGACGCTGCTCAACGTGCCAAAGGTCATACTGCGTTTGTTGGTTGAGCCAGCTCTCCGCAGAGGTGTCGAAGGCAATAGAAAGACGCACGGCCATCTCAGGCGTTATACCCGCACGGCCATTCAGAATAGCGGAGAGGGTCTTGCGGCTTACCCCCAGAGCTTCTGCCGCCTGCGTAACGGTGACACCGAGTGGTTCAAGGCAAAGGGCCTTGATGACCTCACCCGGATGAGGTGGGTTATGCATACGCATCACTACTACTCCTCTCAGTGATAGTCCTCGTAATCGACAGACTCAGCGTCCTTACCAATGAACTTGAACGTCACCCGCCAGTTCCCGCTCACGGCTACAGCCCAAGTTCCTTTTCGTTCACCCTTGAGCGGGTGAAGGTCCAATCCCGGAAGAGCCATATCTCGTGGGGCAGTGGCGGCGCTGAGGCGACCCGGGATCAGACGCAGCCGTTCGGCATGTTGAGCCTGGACGCCAACCTTGGTGCCGGTCTCGAAGAACTTGGCCAACCCCTTGTGTTTGAACCCGCGGATCACCCTCGCTGACTGTAACCCGGATCGTTACAGCCTTACAAGGGAACCGGGCGGCGACGGACCGCGGCAACATGACTTCTGAGTTCTGACCTCTGACTTCTGAGTTCTGACCTCTGACCTCTGACTTCTGATATTCACATCCTTGCACGGCGCTCCTTCGCGGGCATAGTATTGCGGCCATGCTGGCCAAACGACTGATCCCCATCTTGAACGTCTCCGATATCAAAGAGAGCTTTGCGTGGTTTGAAAAACTCGGGTGGAAGAAATCATGGGACTGGGGCGATCCGCCGGACTTCGGCGGAGTCTGCTCGGGCGAATGCGAGATCTTCCTCTGCGAAAACGGTCAAGGGGGACGTGGCAAGGGTTCCGTCAAGATGACCTTCGGTCCGGAAGGCGACGAATCCGCCGACAAGGGCGCGTGGATGTCGATCTTTGTTGATGACGTGGACGCCGTCTACCAGCACTGCCTGGCGCAGGGAATTGAAGTCGCGTGGCCTCCGACCGACATGCCATGGGGCGTGCGCGAGATGCACGTGCGCCACCCCGATGGTCACGTCTTTCGAATCGGACACGGTCTTGATGAAGAGGATGTCACTCTAAACCCTGAAAGCGTGAGGGCATGAAGCCACAGGTGAGGTGGGCGTGTTAACTTATCTCAGTGAAGAAGGATGACACAGCCGAGCTTCTGTCGATCGGGGGACGCGAAGTCCCTGTGACCCACCCCGACAAGCCGTATTTCTCTAAGCAAACGAAGCTCTCGAAACTCGATCTCGTCCGATATTATCTGTCGGTCGCGCCGGGTGTTCTTGCTGGAATCCGAGATCGTCCGCTGGTTCTCAAGCGCTTCGTCAACGGCGCCGAAGCCGAGGCGTTTTATCAGAAACGCGCGCCCGCCCAGCGCCCCGCGTGGTTGCGAACCGTTACGCTGTCATTCCCTTCGGGCCGCAAAGCGGAGGAGGTCGTCGTCGATGACGCGGCGGGGCTCGCTTGGATCGTCAACCTGGGCTGCATCGAATTGCATCCGCACGCCGTGCGCTCCGGCGATCTCGAGCACCCGGATGAGTTGCGCGTCGATCTCGATCCAGGTCCTGGTGTCATCTGGGAGGACGTGCGCCGTGTTGCTCTCGAGGTGAAATCGCTGCTCGAGGAGATGGGGCTTCGTGGCTGGCCCAAAACAAGCGGTTCACGGGGAATGCACGTGAATGTACGGATCGAACAACGCTGGACGTTCATCGAGGTGCGCCGCGCGGCACTCGCGTTATCGCGTGCGATCGAGCGGCGCGCACCCACGCTGGCCAGCTCGAAGTGGTGGAAGGAGGAGCGTCACGGCGTGTTCCTCGACTACAACCAGAACGCTAAGGATCGCACGACTTGCTCCGCGTATTCCGTGCGTCCCGTTCCCGACGCGCGTGTGTCCACGCCGCTTCACTGGCGTGAGGTCCCCGACTGCGAACCGGCCGACTTCACCGTGCTCACGGTTCCCAAGCGCTTCGCGGAGCTCGGCGATCCGCACCGAGGCATGGACGCCGAGCCAGGTTCGCTCGAAAAGCTGCTCGAGCTCGCGGACGAAGACGAGGCGGCAGGTCTTGGCGACGCACCCTGGCCTCCACACTTTCGCAAGATGGAGGGCGAGGCAACGCGCGTCGCCCCTTCGCGCGCCCGCCCCACCGCAAAAAAATCCACCGCGAAGAAGCCGCCGACGAAGATGCCGAAGATGACGAAGATGCCGCTTCTGGTGATCGCGAACTCTCCCAAGAAGGACGCCGCGCTCGCGGGTCTGGAGAGGTGGAAGAGCAAACATCCCGAAGTGGCCAGGCTTCTCGCCGTGGACGATGTGCTGATCGACTCCATGCGAGGCAGGTCATCCACCTGGACCCGCATCCGAGTGAACCTGCGGAATGTGCCGGAAGGGTTGCGCCCACCGCAGGAAACTCCCGACCCTGATGACGATCCAACGCGTGAATGGCGCAACTGGCTCGCTTCGAAGCGGAGCCAGATCAAGTAGGAGTTTCGCGCAAAGACGCAAAGTTCCGCAAAGACGCCAGGCATTCAGCGGAGGCAGCCTTCGGCGCCGAGGTTATTGTCACCTCATTATCTTGGCGTCTTTGCGGAACTTCGCGTCTTTGCGCGAAACATCTACTCAATCTGGCTCTCTTTCCGAGGTTAGGACACTACCGGCCGCTTGCGAAAATCTCCGCCAGCTCCTGCGGCGGAACAACCTCAAGCTGATCGTAGGTGCAATCGCTCGGCTTCTTTTCAGTGCGCCACCTTCGAAACTGCGCTGTGTGACGGAAGCGGCTGCCCTGCATGTGGTCGTAAGCGACTTCGACTACGAGCTCGGGACGCAGCGGCTGCCAGGACAGGTCCTTGCCCTGGCTCCAGCGGCTCTGGGCGCCTGGCCTGCGATGCCCGGCTTCACCATTCGGTGCTTCATGCTCGGCCCAATGTTTCCAAGGATGAGCGGCCAGCGCGTCCTGGCGATATGGTGCGAGGTATTCTACAAGCTCACGGCGCACCTTGTCCGTGAAGCTCGCGCAGACGCCGACATGCTGCAGCGCGCCCGAGTGGTCGAAAAGGCCGAGCAGGAGTGAGCCGACAGCCGTGCCCTCGACGTTCTTGTGCCATCGAAAGCCGGCAACGACACAATCGCAATCGCGCTCGTGCTTGACCTTGAGCATCACGCGTTTATTAGGTTCGTAGGTTCCAGATATCGGCTTAGCGATGACGCCGTCGAGACCCGCGCCCTCGAAGCGACGAAACCAGTCCGCCGCCACGCTTAGTTCGCTGGTTGCGGGTGTCAGGTGTATCGGCGGCACTGCATATGAGAGCAGCGATTCCAGCTTCAGGCGACGCTCGTGGAAAGCGATGCCGCGCAGATCTCGGTCCCCCTCGCAGAGGAGGTCGAATAAGACGATCGATGCCGGGATTTCCTGGGAAAGAAGCTTCACCCGCGACGCGGCGGGATGAATGCGGAGTTGTAACGCATCGAAGTCGAGCCCGCCATTCCTTGCGACGACGATCTCGCCGTCGAGCACCGAGCGACGAGGCAACTGTGACAGGAGCGGCTCGAGCAGTTCGGGAAAGTAGCGGTTCAGCGGTTTTTCGTCGCGGCTCTGGATGAGGATCTCGTCCCCGTCGCGAAAGACCAGGGCACGGAACCCATCCCATTTCGGTTCGAAAATCCATGTTCCGCCTACGGGTAATTCGCCGACCCGCTTGGCGAGCATCGGCAAAAGGGGCGGGTTCACAGGAAGATTCACACCTCAATCTTATACTGCACGGACTCACACCGGCGACCCGCAGCCGTTCTCAACCGGATTGGAAGGAGTGTCCTAATCTTGTGTTGGTCGGACTAGGACAAGACAGGCTCCTACGGAGTTGGTCGACCACCTGATGGAATCGCGTGTAGCAACTCGACCTGGGTGGGATTGTGTGAGAGCGTGTGACGACTAAGCTGGGCCGCTCCGTTGCTCTCGCGGGCGTTTCCTGCTCTCGATTCCGCCTCATGTCACAGTCTACCTGGGAGGTATCATAGTAAACTTATGGCTCCCGAGCCTCAGCGTGAGGCGTTGCCTGAATGAAGGCGTGGAGGTTGTGTCTTGAAAGTAACTAAAGAATCGATAGAGAGCTTCACCGTCGAATTCGAAAGTGATGAGGAGCTTCGAGACGAGTTCGACGCAAACCTCAGCGCGGGCGGATTGTTTCTCTCTTCAACCGAGAGACCCGCCGAGATGTCGACGATTCAGCTTACCTTGCGGCTGAGCGAAGGCGGCTCTTTTGCAACTAGCGCAACCGTCGTGCGGCTCTTCGAAGGCGCGTTTGCGGTCTCGATTGACGCGAACCCGCAGGAGATTCTTTCGAGTTTGACGGCAAGGCCCAATGCGCCCGATGAAAAAGAAGAATCCGCAGCCGGGAAACATGCAAGCGTGTGGGACCGCATTCGGGCGATGCCTTATGCTGAGAAGATCATTCTCGCCGCCAAAGCCGGCCGAAGCGAAAGAGCCGTGTTGATACAGGACAACGATCCGCAGCTTCTGTATTACCTGCTCAAGAATCCTCGCATAACTACAGAAGAGGTTCTGCGCATAGCGAGGATGACTTCGATCTCCGCGGCTGTCGCCGATCAGATTGCGAAGACGACTCAATGGTCATCCAATCAGGAGATACGCTCAGCTATTGTCAACAACCCCCGCACGCCCACGCCGCTCGCGTTAAAGCTCCTGGGCACTCTTCCTGAGCCTGAGATTCGGCACATAGCCAAAAGCACTGGAGTGAGTCAGGCTCTCAAGCAAGCGGCGTTGCGAATAGTAATAAGCCGGGGTTAGCGGACTGAGGCCGTCTGCGTTCGGCTTGCGCGGCTTTACGTCTGTCGATCGAGCACTGGTCACAGAGTTTGTGTGGAGCGAGCGGTTGTTCGACAACAAGATCCGCGCCAAGACCTAGAGCAATCCGCCCGAGCCGGTCCGAATAAAGAAAGTGAATCTGGGGCTGGGTTGGCCTACTACGCCGCATCTTGTGGCAGCTTCTCTCTGCGACGTTGCAACCAGCGCTCAAATGAAGTGGCGCTCTCCGACGAATGTTTGCCAAGCAACAATCCCTCGACGCCGATATCCTCGTCGAGGTCGGGCCAATGTACGCCATAGCCGGCGCTGCTGATCTGAAGATTAGCGCGTTCCGCGGGCGTGCCATTTGCCAGACGCGGATACCACCCGATCGGAACGGATACAGTCCGGCCGTCCTCGAGATCGACTGACAGCGTGTCGTCTGTGACCTCTACATTCAAGACTCTAGTTAATGTAACCACTGCAGAATTCGTCCCATTCATTTCTCAATAACGCCAGGTTCTCGCGTACGATGCGCTCGATCGTGCGCAACTCTCTCCGGCCATAACCGTGATTTGTGACCAACGACGCGTCCGGATCGAGCCAAAATTTCGCGCTGCAATTCTCTCGGTCGGCATGGGTATGTCGCGGCTCGCCGCAGTCGTACGAGTAAAAATAGAAGCGATATGGTCCCGCTCTCAGAATCGTTGGCATCGCCGTCATTCTATCGCAACGGAGGCGGCAGACAAATCCTATTCGAGTTCAAAGAGTGCGTCTATTATCGTAGGCTGGGCTTGAACAACTTGGTAGGAGATGCGAGCGAATCGAACCCGCGAAGCGGGTGGCGGCGTTCGACAATTCCAAAATCAGTGGGTCCGTGGCCGCCGGCTTCGACGATGTTCCCTCACATCGAGGCGGTCACCCGCTTCGCGGGTTCGCGTCGCACCTCGGGTTTCCACCACGGGTTCGCGGACTCACCCGTGGCTTTATTCCGGCATCCCGTTGGGATTCAACCGCAACACTCCGACTGCTAACATGTATCCGAAGAATGTGATCGAGGACATTCCGCCATTCGCAACTTCCACGCAATCTCTCAGACAATCTGCTGGCCGACTGCGATGCGTAACCCAGTTCGTTTTGCCACCTGGGCGCGGCGTATTTTGTTCCTGCATTGTGACTGCGTTACAAAAGGCTGTCTTCACGCACCTATATACGAATGCCTGTAGAAAGCAAACAAAGGCATCTATACGTGCAAGTTTTTCAACTGCGTTGAGCAATTGAAAGCATTTTAGGCCCACCACTTTTTTGGTTGCCGTGGTGGACTGGTGGAACACGACGCGCGACCCACTTTTCAACAAAAGAGAAACCATGAACTCTTCACAGCGCAATTCACGAAAGGCTCTCGCTGGTGTTGTGGCGATTGCCATTCTATTCACCGTTGCTCTCTCGACAGTCGGGGGGACCGCCCCGCCGCCGCCGCCGCCGCTCTCCATAGGCGGAATCGCCGGCTTTGCGGCTGGGCAGGCTGGGATCAATATCAACTTCCCGGCTGGGATCAAGATCGCGGGCGCCAAATATGCCGTGGTCGTTCAGGAAACAAACACGGCCGGGTACTCGACGACTTCCGATTGCACTTACTTTAACCCCTTGCACAAGAGGGATGACGGGTTTGAGGTTCAGCATAAAAGGTGCGACACCGGCGTGCCCGTCCCGCTCGATGTCAACGTTTCCCTTAATTGGATAGTCGTTGAAATCAAGTAAGGCTGCCCGGCGCGGCGAGCACATACCAACGCTTGGGGGGTCGGTTGCCCCTTCCCCCCAACCCCGCATCGTTGGACCAGGTGACCATTTCCCGCCTCTGCGTCCCCTGCGCCCTCTGCGGTTGATCCCCGGCCGCTCTAAAGAAAACCGCCGAGGACGCCGAGGAGTCAAAAGCCCACTCCGTACTAGTGACGTGTCTATGGTGGCAACGAACGTGTCCCGTTCACTCCGTAGGAGTGACATGTCTATAGAAAGGACAACGGGGCGTCATGTTCACTCCGTAGGAGTGACATGTCTATAGACGCGGCGACGGCACGTCACGCTCACTCCGTAGGAGTGACCTCTTCGCGAGCCTGCGCATCATCGCACCCAAGCCAAGCACAGGTAACTCCTACGGAGTTCGAACCATTCAACGTGCCGCCATCTATAGACAGGCAACTCCTACGGAGTTCAGCCCCGGACCGACAGGAGAAAAACTATCGCGCCGGAACGAGCTTCTCGGCGCGCGCGAATCTCTTAAAGAAACTGCTGCTGTTCCAACGCGGACGCTGTCTGCGGTTGGCGACCGCTTCGACGACCTGCAGATACGCTCGATTGAAGCCGGCAGCGGCTTCAAAGTCGATCGGCTGCTGAAGATCGTCTGAGGGCGCATGGTATCGCTCTCTGCGCCAACGCTTCACTATTTCGTGTTCGGGTGAGTCCTTGACGAACCCGACTTTGAGAGAGATGGCGGGCACGCCGCATCGAATGAAGCTGTACTGGTCGCTCCGAACAAAGGCCCGGCGTTCGGGTTCCGGGTCTGAGAGAACCTCGACTCCGATGCTCCTCGCGACGTTTTGCAAGTCTTCAGCCAGGTTTGACTCTTCGAGCCCCTGAACGATAAAGCTTCGAAACGGAAACAGCGGCAGGAACATGTCGATATTGATGTTCGCGACGATGCCAGTCGCCGGCACCGTAGGATGCGTCGCATAGTATTTGGACCCGCGTAAACCGTGCTCCTCCGCGGTAACGGCCAGAAAGACCACCGACCGCCGAAAGCGCTGCTTCTTCTCACGAAAACGGCGGGCGGCTTCAAGCAACGTAGCGATGCCTGAGGCATTGTCCATAGCGCCGTTGTAGATTGGATCGCCATTGATCGGCTCCCCAGTGCCCACGTGATCGAGATGAGCAGTCAGCACAACGTATTCGTTCCTCAGCCTGGGATCGGCGCCCGGCAGTATGCCGGCTACGTTTTGCGACTCGACGATCTGCTTCTCAAATTTGACCCTCGCCCGCACGATCGCTGGAATCGCAAACCGCGGCAGAGGCTTGCCCGCTTCCGCGAAGTTCATGATCTCGGCAAAGCTGTGTCCTGAGTCGACGAAGAGTCTCTCGGCCTTCGCCGGGTTGAAGGTCACCGCCAGTTGCTGCCCGGCGTTTTCCTCGAGCCCGGGGTCGGCCAGCGACAAGGCAGGCCGAAGCCTCGCGAGTTTGGAACGTTCCCAGGGAATGTCCTGGCCGATGGGATTTTGAATTGCGATCACGCCGATCACGCCGGCTCGCTTCAATGCCTCCCAACGCGAGTTCTGATAATGCGCGCGCAGAGGCCCGGGTATCTCCGATGGCCCGCCCGACAACAGCAGCACCACTTTCCCGCGCAGATCGAGTCCGGCCAGATCGTCATAGTTGTTCTCAGGAACGGTCAGCCCGTAGCCGACAAAGACGATTGGGGCCTCGGTAAGCGTGGCGTGCTCGATGCCCATGCTGAACGTTGCTTCTTCTCCGAGAACGATTGGTTCTTCCTTGCCAATCGATTCGCCAACACCGGCTCGTTGTGTTGCCTGGACATTGCTGCTTTGTGTCGCAGGGACGAGACTTTTTGGATTCCTGATGATCGCGAGACTGGACTGTTCCTCGATGATCTTTCGCGAAATGAACTTCACTGGTTGGAAGTAGCCTTGCGTTCCGCCCGGTTTCAAACCGGCGCGTTTGAACGCGGCAGCGATATATTGAGCGGCTCGACGATGCCCTTCGCTGCCAGTTTCACGCCCGGCGAGTTCATCGCTCGCGAGATATTGAATGTGACTTAGCCACCTTGCGGCGGGATTGGGCGCGGTGTTCTGAGCGACGGTCACCGGGCTGACCGAAAGCACAAAAGTCCCGAACAAGAGAGGGGCGCCTCGAAGCATGGTTCAACCTCCGCGGTAATTGCAGAGAGATAGCAAACCCCCAAAGCTGTCTTAATGCAAGTCCCGGTCACTCCGTAGGAGTGACATGTCTATAGAAACGACAACCGAAACGCCGCGCTCACTCCGTAGGAGTGACCTTTAGTGATTCCGCGCACCATCGCATCAAGTCAAGCACAGGTAACTCCTACGGAGTTCGGACCGTCGAACGTGCTGGGCATCTATAGACAGGCGACTCCTACGGAGTTCGGACCGAACCTGCTGGCATCTTACTTCGCTGCTTTTTTGCAGGCTTGGCGAGTCCGGGATAACGGCGTTCAAAAACGCGCTGTCGAGCTGCCGGCAATGTCGATAGGATATCCACTTCGGTGATACCGAGGTTGGAAAAGACGCTTGCGATACGGTCACAGAGCTGGCGGAAGTAAGCGTGTTCGGGAATGAGAAGTAACGCGCCGCCGAGACGCAACACCGCTACCTGCGCGCCCTTTTCCAACTGCAGCGCGCCGCGGTATTCGCTTGGCACAGTCAGTTGGCCCTTTTCACCTACTTGGGTCGTCGTCAAGAACTCTACTGGCAGCGATCCAGAAGACATAATCTTTTCTCAATTCCCGCTTTGGAAGCGATTGGACATCCGCCTTGCTCGTGCGCTGGTAAAAGCAGTCTTATCACATCAATGCGAATGGCTGCAATGAAACGTCTATAGATAAGCCCTACTGTTCACAGAAAGCGGCTCGGCGTCGCATGTGATTTCAAGAACTATTTCAGTTGCAAGCGAGCTGTAGGTTTCCCGACCGGTGAAGCCGAGCTGAAGGGGCATAATCAAAAACCGACAAAGGGTAAGGCATCGTTCGGTTCGACTCGCATCATTAGTGCATCGGGCACGCCGAGTCGCCGCGCTGTGCTAACGACTTGCTTCAAATCGTCCCCGCTAGCAACCAGTTTTTCGCCATCCAAAGCTATCCATTGGCCGGCATATTCGTCGCGGTGTTTTTTGAGCCACTGAACTTCGCGCGAGCGGTCTTTGATTGGCAGATTCCTAGCCAGGACGCGCGGCTGGCCAGGAGAGCCATTTTGGTCTTCGGATTTTAGCTTCTCTTCCAACATGATTCTCGCGAGCTCATCAGTGCTGAGTCCTTGGCGTTTGGCTTCTGCTTCAAGTCTTTGCTCGAGTTCGTTTGGGAGATCAATCATTAAACTCATCGTCGTTCTTCGCCTCGCACCGCAGATTTTAGCATGACTGGATGTCGACGACATATCAAAGAATTAAGATTGAGGGCCTATCTGAATGGTGGCGGTCCGCATGGTTCCCGGAAGACGCGCGAATATCAAAACTGTCCACCCCTCTTGTCGCTTTCGTAGCCTGTGCCTTCTGAGAGCTGTAGAAGATGATAGGTGTTGAGTCAATTGGCGCGGGCCTCTGGAATCAGATAGATTGACCCCGGACGCTCGTTCCCAACTCTTGCCTGGCGTTCAGGGGAAGGATGTCAAGAGTGAAGAGTGAGTCGAGAACAAAGTCGCAGTGGCGGTGACAGATGAGAGCTTACTTCGATCGGAATGTGTTCGGAGAGATCAAGGCCAGAGCAGGTGCGCCAGGCGGTGTTGATGTTTTCCCAGCTTTTCAAAGAGTAGTACGCGAGGGAAGGCTCGCTGTAGTCCTAAGTACACTGTGCTTGAGGAGACGCTACCTTTGTTGAGATGTTCCTCCGTTGTTCTGCGAGAGGAGCTGCAGTTGATCTTTAGCTTGGTCGAGACAGATAGAATGGTTAAAGCGCCGGACCAGCTATTGAAGGAGGCTGTCCAAAGCTACGCGTACGACAGAAGGCTCCCAGATATGTTCACGAGAACACCCAAGGTCTTTCGAAGCTTTTTGAGAAACGGCAAGGTCACGTCTGAACTGAAGGCGCGATTGCTACACGAGACCCGTCGTCGGCATGAACTTGTGGAAAGGATCACTCCGGTTACTGAACGGTCGAAAGCGGAGGTGAAGGAGCTAGCTGTGAAGACCAATGTCTCTAGGGAGTCTTGGCATGAAATGCAGGAGGCTGCAGCACCAAGGGTTTTAGAGCTTGTTTCGGAGCAATACGGTGTACGGAGACAGTGCCTTGAGCGCGGACTAAGTGGACTCCTCGAAAACCAAACGGTTCGAATGTTCGTGATCTACTACTTAGCGTGGTGCCGAGCCAAGTTGTTTGGCGAAGGAGGTCCCCCTGGAAAAGCTCGGCCAAGCGAGCTCGGAGATTGGTTTCATTCGGTACAATCATCCGCTGCTGATATTTTTGTAACAGAAGACTCTGCGCTGGCGCGATGGCTGAAGCAAGTATCCGACGATCGATTTGAGGTCATCGGGCTAGAGGAACTGATTGAACGGCTGTTTTAAGAGGCAATCGTGGTACGGCCCGACTATTTTTTCGCCAGCACAGGCTCAATGTATTCGCGCAATTCAGGGTGATCATTTTGTACCAGCTTTAGCCAATGGTGCATTCGCATTCCGATAATCTGATTGTTCCAGTAACTGATGGCTAGACCCACCATGTGATACTCATAGGGCGTCCACACTTCGACATCCTCCATGCGCGGAACCGCCCATATTCCACCGCCGCTGATACCCTCTGGCTGAGGCATGTCAAACACATCGCCTTCAGGTGACTGTGTGTTCTTCCCGTATTCAAGAAACAATCTATCGCCCATCTCGTTCGCGCTCTTCCCCGGTTTTGTAATATAAATGGTCAGTGGAATGTTTTCCTCAACAGGCTTACTAGTTAGCTTATAAAAGTCACCCGGCAAGCCCACCATCATGTACCATCCGTTTTGTACGTCCATTATGTGGAAGGCATCAATAACATCCAGTGAAACACCGACAAGTCCTGCCCGAACCGCTGACTCACGCTCAATTTCCACCCAGGCGGTGTCCAACGTTCCTTCCTCTCCACACTCACTGTAATTCTGCCCAATGGTTACGAGCGCAGGACCAGAGCCAGGACGAGCCGGACTGAACGTGACCTGTCCGTTATCAAGAACGACCTTAAAGTTATGCGCAGCCGTACACAAAAACATCCGAGTACCGATCTGAATGGATATCGCAGTTGCTGTACGAGTACCGGCAACTTCCTGTTGGTCAACTGCTACTAGCCACACTCGTGTGTATGCTTTCTGCGCCTGTCGAGCCTGACGTTCCTTCTCTTCAGAGTTAGTCATAGATTCACCAATCTGTATGGCATATAGCAGATCATCAACATTCAAAGGCGGTCAGCCTGCGGGCGGTGCAGGGCTCTGCTCGACCGCGGTGCTCTTTTTTCTGTTGACCAACCGCCTTGAGAAGCCATACAAAATGGAGGCGATTATCGATGTCAAAATACCGCTACCAAAACCAAGCCACCTATCTTTCCAAACATCCGATCGGCTCTTTTGATACTGCAAATCCAATATTGCGTCAATCACCCCACTATTGGTTTCGACCACAGGTTTGGTTTCTCCTGCTCTGCTTTCAGTCCGTTCACCATGTCTTCTGATTCGCTAAGTCTATGCCGTTGAAGCTGAATGAAAGTAAGTAGGGTTTCTATCAACTGCGCTGGGGGGGGGCACGGTTGACACTGTTGCCATTTGCACGCCGGCTCGAAAGCTTCGCGTTCGTGCGTCCATCTCCTCCGAACTCTCGGGCAAACCGGGCAAGCGCCAAGTTGGAGTGTTCATCGATTCCTTTGTGAGAAACGGGGATGACGTGCTCAACTTCGAAGGGAAAGTTGAATATACCTGCCGGGGGGCGTGGCAGTACTCGGAGAGTCCTTGTGACTGGGGTCAGGCGTGCAATTTGCAATTTAGCAAGGCTGATTGCGCGCGGGCGAATTGCATGTTGCACGCCTGACCCTCGATCCCATCGGATCCCCATCGGAGATGTATGACTACTGTTATCAAGGAAAGCCAAGTGGTCAATCAATTAGACGATGATGTGCGAATGTCAACAGTCTCAAGCCTGAACCCCTGCTGCGCTTTAGTGTGCCCGGTAGGTCTATTCGAAATAGACCGTATCGAGATTAAAGAACTTGTCTACTAAGTTTGGAAGGTGAGGATTCAGACCCTCTGACAACGCACCGAGGTAAACCTGCTTACCACTTCGGATGATTTCTTCAATCAGGGGTTTATAGTCCCCGTCACCAGATATTAGATATGCAACATCAATACTGTCGTGGTGAGTGTGAGTTAAAGCATCTACAGCAATGCTGATATCTACGCCCTTCCGTTTTGCTTCGCGATTCAATTTCTTAAACAATCTTGGATAGAGGAATCCACCACCGACATATTGTCCCTGGGCTCCAACGAAGTCGTAGGCATTCGTTTTGATCTGATTTGACCATTCTTGAAACTGCTGGTCGGTGCCGACTGCGTAACTGTAATAGGTCGCTCGAATGATTTCTACACGGACTCTCTCTACAATTGTTTCCCTATGCCAAACAAAAATATCTGGGATATGCTTAACACCCTCTTTTGGCCGGCGACCCGCTTTAAGCATGGCCTGATAACGCAGGTTAAATTTTCACCGTCAATAAAGATCATCATTCGTCTTGAAATTGGCATTAGCCTTGTTTACGCCTCAACGTTTTCTTAAATAGGACTCGGACGCATCAATCACCCGCTGTCGTGCTTGCTCTTCCGTTTTTCCTGGCTGTGCCCTTAGTCGAACCAACTCTGCCTTTTCTGTTTTCGGTCTTGCATAGCACATCCATTGCGAGTGTTGTTCTTGGTACTCGGTTACAAGGTTGTAGTCAGCAAGCGTCGGTAATTCAGGATCTCTTGCGCAGGGATGTTCGGTATTGCCTTCGAGTTCTGCATAACCACAGGCATAGGATACAAAATCTCCCTCAACTTCACATTCTCCATATTCTCCATATGAAGCTACTGGTCTCATAGTTTTTTCAATTAGTTCAGCACCACACACAGGACAACTGTCTATTTGGGACTTAACATGTTCGAGTTCTTCCTGTAAGTCGCGGAGCGCCTCTCCGGTTGCTATTCTTTCTAACTCCGCACGAGGATGTTCGTCATAGATGTCCCGTCTAACAACCTTTAATACCCCAATAACTATTTCCTCAGCATTCATTTCTGCACTTCTGAAGGCTAACTTGTCTGCCAGCGTGGGGCTGAACGCCACGACTTCATTACGAGTGACATGATGCCAGATTGGGAGGATTACTTTTTCACCGCTGAGTTCCCGGCTTATCAACCCTCTGAATTCGTAATCCGTCCAGCCCTTTCCGATGAAGTTGTTGCTAATTACAACCAAGCCATAATTGGAAGTCGCTAAGCCTTTATCGATAGCACCGGACAAACTGTCGCCCAATTCCAGGGCGAATTCGTCATACCAGACCTTGACCCCCAGTTGACTTAATGAGACTGCTAGAGGGCGCACGAAGTCCTCTTTGTCTTCCGAGGCGTGGCATATGAACAAATCCCATTCATTCTTAATTTTGGCGCTCATCAATCACCTCATTGGAGGAGTCGCGGCATATCTTTAAGGTGGACTGTCTGCCATTGATCCTAGTCCTTTTATCGATACCTTGTAACATCAATCAATCCTTCAGCCCGTGCCTTTGTGATAACGAAATCTACATAAGCAATAATCCGGCAAGCGTTATGGACACAGTTGAAGAACTTTACGCGCATAATACCCCTCTCGTGCGGGAGCATATGTTTCAAGATTGCTTCTTTTTCCGGCTCCTCTATATCGCTGTGCAAAGCATCGTTAATCCACATATCCGTCAAGAAGATTGGTGTTAGTACTTTCCCGTTGTAGATGAGACTCATGCCATCGCCCTTCATCAGCCTGGACCAATCTGCGCGAGCTTTAACCAATTCACTCTTTAATTGTTCGTCGGTTAGGCATAGATGGAGTGTCTTAAATATCTTGTACTGGTTGATTTGCTCGTTGTTGTTGATGAATTGCCGGAAGACTCCCAGGAAGCCCGTTAGGAGGTCCCTTCTCGGTTCCTGTATTGTAGTCGTCATCGAAGGGTTGTCGCCCGTGTTGTCGAAGTTCAACGTAAAACTAGCCCCAAACCCTGTTGTTGACAGTTCGTTTTCCTTCAAGCGTTGAACCCGGTCATTGTAGACATGGAGCTGCTCTAGTGGATCTACTTTCTTTGGCTGTTTCCTGGACATATGTGACCCCTTGATTCGGCTGATGATAGCAATTCCGCTTGAAGAATTATACTAATATTTTGAATACTTAGATTACTTACTGAAAACGTCGTGAGAGGTCATGCTTGACTTTGTTACTTACCGGATCAACGGCGTGCGAGTGCGGCTTCTTGGGCCGCAAGAAATCTTCAAGCCTCAGGTTATGAGTCAAGCCAGACCCCTCCTGCGAGCTTGACGCTTACCTCCGCCGTGCGCCGGGACTTTCCATGTTTGGGTTGTTGGACTACCGGGGCCGGCGCCATGGCAGGCTCCACAGTCCGCGCGCCGAGAGGATGACGGAGAAGAGCCCGGTCACGCCGATCGCGATCAGCACCCAGACGAAGAAGAAGGCTCCACTCGAATTGCCGATGCTGCTGGTGACCCCGACACCCTTTCCCCTCATGTGAGCGATGGGGACGACCAACGCAAAGAGTCCTCCGAGGAGGGTGATGATGTATCCCGATCGCCGTCCGGCGAGCACCAGCGTTCCGTAAAGCCAGAAGACAAAGATGGGCACCGCAGTGAGGTTTGTGAGCGTTCCCGGCTCGATCCCCCGGACGATGTCGTCCGCCAGGTGAAACGAAAAGAAGAGAACCGAGAGCACAGACGCGGTGGTTAGCATAACGTTCTGTTTCATTTGATCATCATCCTTGTTGGATTTGTGTGTGCCTCTCGCCACGTGAATGCGTGCGTGTTCAGCAGGGCGTTCATCGGCTTGCGCTCCGTTTGCTCGCCGCTGCCGGTCGCTCGCGCTCTGCTTGCTCCGGCTCAAACCGGAGAATGTCGCCAGGCTGGCACGAGAGCGCCTCGCAGATCGCATCGAGCGTCGAGAAGCGGATCGCGCGCGCCTTGCCGGTCTTGAGGATCGAGAGGTTGGCCAGCGCCATTCCGATCCGATCCGCGAGCTCGGTCAGCGTCATCCGCCGATCGTGGAGTAGGTCGTCGAGCTTGACGGCGATCGCCATGTCACACCGTCCCTTCGAGGTCTTCGCGCATGAGCGTGCCTTCCGCGAACACGCGGGCCAGCAGGAACGTGAGGAGTACGGCGAGCCAGCCGCTGATTGAAAAGCCGGCGTCTATGTGAAGCGGATACGCCGGAGTCGAAACGGTCTTGGCGATAGCGCCGATCACAATGCTGAGAAGGTTCACCGCGAGCAGCACCCAGGCGATCGCCTGCAACCGGGACGCGTTGGCGGCGACGAACGGGTCGCCCGCGCGAACCGTCTCAACGATCGCGCGCAGCCGTTTTAAGACGACGTAGTTCAGCGGGATCGCAACGAGGCCGAGCACTGCGATTGCGCGCAGGCCCATGACCAGCCGCTCTGCCTCAGGCGAAGGAGAGAGTTTGAAAGCGGCCATGATCCATTGCTCGTTCGGCATAACAACCAGCAGGGCGAGAATCGCGGCGCCGGACAGCCAGTTCAGGACGATGAGGATCCGCAGCACGACGTGCGCGATCGGCAGCGCGGCGGATGACGACTTTGGGTTTGACATGATTCACCACCTTTCCTATATCGAATATCAATATACTATTTATCGATCATCGTCAAGTGAGATATTGGCAATCGATAAATGAACCGGATTTCCCGCGACGGGTCCGAAGGCCGGAATGCTGGGCGGTCCTGAAGGGAATCACGAAGAAGCCCCGGCCCCGACGAGCTCCATCCCGCGCCGGCTGACCAGAAGCTTGTACGGGAAGTCGCTGCCTCACGTCAGCGGCGTGGCGTCGCGGTGCTCGTGCACGAAGTGCTTGTCGTCGTAGAGCACGTCGCGGCGCAGCGACGCCTGTGCTTTCGGGTTCGCGCCGGCGTCCAGCAGCAGCCGTACGAACGCGGCCTCGTCAGGCCGACCAGGGCCATAGCGGTATCGTCCCGCCATGAATAAAACACTCTTTCCTTTTTTCTCTCTTCAGCCATTGTCTATTGACACATCGAGCATCTTCAAATCGGTTATGTTGTTCATCGCAGCCGGACTCTGGGAAATTGGCGGCGGATATCTGGTGTGGTTGTGGCTACGCAGTAATCGAGGAATACTTTTAGGTGCCGTTGGTGGGCTGGTTTTCTGCGCCTATGGGAGCGTACGTTTGAGCCTTACCGTGACTGAAGAATACTGTGTAAAAAGCGACGGCGGCATCCACATCGTCAATCATGTAGCGGACGCACACGACCCCTGAATCTGCGTTACTCATGGCTTCCGCCTTTGCGGTTCTCGTTGTCGTTTGGGCATCGTGGGCAAGCGGCAGCGACGAGGCAGTCAATGCCGACTGCGGCGGGAATAAGGGTGAAAGTTCTCTGCATAGGTTTTGTTCCTTTCATAGACTTCTTACCGTAGCCCATTGTCAAAGCGGATGACAATGGCCGGGTCAGCCGGTGCGGCGGGATCGGGCCAGAACCAGCCCACCGAGGGCCATGGCGATCAGCCCCAGCACCAGGGCCACAGCGCCACCGACTACTCCGTTGCCGGTGCCGGGACCACCTTCGGCGCTGGCCAAATTCAGCCCGCCGTTGACCACGGCGATCAGCCCCGCCACGAGGGCCAGGATAGCCCCCATTCTCCCGTTACCGGTGCCGATACGACCGGCGGAGCGGGCCAGAGCCAGCCCACCGATGACCACGCCGACCAGCGCCAGCACAGCGGCCGTAGTGGCCCAGAGTCGCCGGGGGGTCAGGCCGTAAACCGTGGTGGCGGCTGGCTCCGAAACATGCGCGGCCACCAGCACGGCATACACAAGCCCCCCGAACAGGGCGGCTGCAGCCAGGGCGGCGAGAATAAAAGCGAAGGTTCGTTTCATAGGATTTCAGTTTCGCGCATTTTCAGTTTCGCCCATTATCGAACAGCGGATGAGTTCCGTATTGGAAAAAATTGACCTACCCGACCAGCGTCGCGTGATTTTGCATCACGCAATCACTCCGTTGACGAACATATTCCGTAGGGCTCAGGTTCGAGAAGAGTCGAAAGTCGTGAATCAGGTGCGATTGGTCGTAATAGTCACAATCCGCCGCCACCTGCGCCCAATTCGGCAAAGCGGTCTGTCGCACTGTTTCGAGCGCATGCCGAAAACGCCGGACACGACAAAACAGCTTGGGCGACATGCCGACCTCGCGCGCGAACAACTGAATGAAGCGGCGTTGACTGAGGCCAGCATCCCGCGCGACATCGCGAATAGCCAAGCCAGAGTCGGCTCGACCGAAAGTGTCGAGCGCGAATCGCACGGCGCAATGACGCTCCAACGGCCGGAACAGATGCGCCACGAGCGCTTTCTCCAACAGGTTAAACCGCTCTGCCGGCGTTTTGGCTACGCACAGCCGCTCGCGAAGCTCTATGGCCGAAATCCCCCAAAGCGCCTCCAGGTCAACATGTGCATCGGCCAGTTCGCTTGCTGGCGTTCCAAGAAACGGAAACGCGCCGCCTGGTCTGAAACGCACGCCAATGACGGAAACGCGTTCCCGCGGATCTATCACGAAAGGTCCGCTATGAGTCCCGGAAACGACAGCTCCTGAAAAGCGTTTGCATCGCTCCGGTTTCGCGGCATCGTAAATGCGAAGTTCGTTCTCGTGAAGATTGATCACCAGATCAATCGTACCGCTCGGGGCAATCCGCTCCTTGGAATGCGCCGGTGCATCACTCAGCAGCCAAAGACGCTCGACGCAAGTGTCGAGCGGGGGCATTGGTGTTCTGGAACTGAAATGCACAGCAACAATAGGATATAAGAAGAGAGCTTCTGACTCAACGGGATGACTAAACCCTAAGCTTGTATGCCGAAAGATTCTCGCATAATCGTCTCGATTCGAAAAAAGTAGATTGTCCGCAATTCTGGACAATTTGGCCGACGAGTGCGCTGGCAGTGAAATGGTAACGTGGCTCCCCGCCCGTGAACTTGAATGAACTTGCAGGCACAATCACAGCGCGACAATGATAATCCTCGAGACTTCACGAGACTTCACTGTGAGAGGTTGACGATGAGACTTCTACCAATGTGGTTCAGGCAAGTTCAATTCGCCCGAAGTTTCTTAAGCATCTCGACGGCATTTGTGTTCTGTGGGTTCAAATCAAGGGAACGCTGATAGTTCCTGATGGCAAGCTCCTTGTCACCCTTCACCATATACGCTTCGCCCAAACTGTCGTATGCGTTCGCATAGTCTGGGAATGCCTCTACGTTGAGCCGAAACACAGCCACTGCCGCGCCCACATCCTTCCGCGTGTTGAGAAAATAATATCCTAAACTGTTCATCTCGGATTTGCTCAGCGAGTATTCGGCGGAACGCGCACGCATCTGCCGGAATTGTGTGAGCGCCGCCGCTACGCCTGTTTCCCGTATGATGGGGGCAAGAGTTTCGGCGATTGAGCGTTTCGGCATCTCGTATGGTGCGCCGTCCAGGATACGGTTGATTGCCGCCGCGATATCGTCGAGACGGTACACATTGCCGCGCATATTCGACAATAAGATAATCACGCGCTCCTGCTCCGGCACTCGCAGCAGTAGATTGGCGAAGCCGGGAAGACCGCCCGTCGTGCGTAAAACTTTGCGCTTCTTACCCGACCATTCCTCTTCGGCGGTCTTCCAACCATATGCCGTAATCACTTTTCGCAAGCCGAACAAAAGGGTTTTTGAACGCTGGCTGGCGAGCGCATTGCCATAGAGCGCACGCTCCCACCGGTGCAAGTCGCGCGCGGTTGAGTAGAGACCGCCGGCAGGCGTTGCGCCGATGTGCATTGCGTTATCAATACCGGCGAAGTTCTGCCGATAACCGGATGCTCGCTTTGGCACGAGCGGCACCAGAAGCGCGGGAACGGTTTCCGTCATAGCGGCGGGTTGTAGGATACGCTCCCCTAGCACTTGCCAATAGGACTTGCCGGTGACGTGTTGGATAATCGCGCCGAGGACAGCGTACCCGTCGCTGCTATAACCATAATCAGTACCCGGCTCGAAGCGAAGCGGGCGCGCGGCAATCAGTTTCACCAGCTCGTCGTTGGAGAGCAGGTCGGCGTTAATCTTCGTCACGATTGGTGGAATGTCGTTTGAATTATCCGAAAAGGCAATGTCCTGCTGAATCCCGGACGTGTGATTGAGAAGCTGGTCAACAGTAATTCTAGTTCCGGTTTCGCGCGGATAATAGGGAACATAGTCGGACACTTTTCCGTCGAGCGGAATTTTTCCTTCTTCGACGAGCTGCATGATGATGAGAGCCGTCATCGGCTTTGTCATTGAGGCAATTTCAAACTTCGTGTCTAAGGTGTTCGGGATGCCCCATTCAAGATTCGCTTGACCGAACGCTCGTTCGTATAAAACCTGGCCGCGCTCGGCAACGAGAATGACGCCGTTAAACTGCTCATATTTGTGAGAGAGCGTCATCAGTCCGTCTATTCTCCTTGCTTTGGTCTGCGCGAAGCTGCGGGTTTCACCAGTCGCGAGATTTATTGCAGCAAGCAATAGTGCTACTTTTGCAAACAGTTTGACGGTATTCCCCATACGTTTCCTCATTTCCCAGAGACTACAGAATCGAGAAACAACACGCTTCAAGCAAACCGCCTCTTTTCCGGCACGACCGATTTTCTCACAACTTTCTCACACCTGCCTCATTCTTATTTCAACACTTTCAGCTACCCTGCTACAGGGCTGACCCGAGACCTGGGCAAACTCAGACGGCCCAGGTCTTCAGGCGACTTCGAGTGACAGACGTTAAATACTATGAAAATTAAAAACCTATTCGCAACTTTACTGACACTTGCGTTGTTCACCGCAGGCTACGCACAGACGCCGGACAAAGCCAAACTCGACCAGTTTTTTGACCGCCTCGCCGAAAAGAATAAGGCGATGGGGAGCCTGACCATCGCCAAAGACGGCAAAGTTCTTTACACCCGCGCTATCGGCTACAGCCAGATCAACGGAACTGAAAAGAAACCTTTGACTGCGGCGAACAGATTCCGGATCGGTTCGATCACAAAAATGTTCACCGCCGCGATGATCTTACAGCTCGTCGAGGAAGGAAAATTGAAGCTGACCGATACCCTCGACAAGTTCTTCCCGCAGGTTCCGAACGCCAAGAAAATTACTATCGTGCAAATACTCTCGCATCGCAGCGGCATCCCTAACGTAAGGCGCGATCAGAATTCTCAAGGAAACGTGAACACGACTCCAATAACGAAGGATGAAATGCTCGCCCTTATCGTCAAAGCCACGCCTGATTTCGAACCGGACACAAAGCATTCCTACAGCAATTCTGGCTATTTCCTTTTAGGTCTTATCCTTGAAAAGTTAACCGGCAAACCCTATGGGGAAGCCCTCAAGGAAAGAATCACCTCAAAGATCGGGCTCAAGGATACATACACCGCGACCGGAAATATTGATGTGAACAAAAACGAAAGTCTTACCTATATGAACCTCGGCGGCGACTGGAAACAGGTACCCGAAACCCATCCAAGCATCCTCTTCGGCGGGGGCGCGATTGTTTCGACCCCGAACGACCTGGCCAAATTCATCCAGGCGCTGTTTGACGGGAAGATAGTGTCAAAGGAGAGCCTCGATCAGATGAAAACGATGAGGGACGGCGAAGGCCTTGGAATGGAGCCCTTCACGTTCGCTGGCAAGACCTTCTACGGGCACGCGGGCGGGGGCGACAACTATGGAGCGTGGCTGTCTTACGAGCCGGAAGAAAAGCTGGCGGTCGCCTACACTACGAACGCCAAGGTTTACCCGGTAGTCAACATCGTGCGCGGCGTTGTAGATATTTACTACAATAAACCGTTTGAGATTCCCGCCTTCGAATCAATCGCCGTCAGCCCGGAAGTTCTGGACAAATACGTCGGAGTTTATTCGAGCCCCGAAGTCCGCGTGAAATTTACGATCACCAGAAAAGGCGCCACGCTTTACGTCCAGCCGGGTGAGCAATCCGCTGCCCCGCTCGAAGCGATGGCGCAGGATAAATTTGAAATCGAGGGTGCGGGTGTAGTTTTCGAATTCGACGCCGCGAAAAACCAGATGATTCAGAAACGGGACGGTCGGGAGAGGGTTTTCACGAAGGAAAAATGACCGTCATAAAAATTGGACATGACTATGTGTTTGCCCTGTCGAACTATGTGGAATCCGGCTTTTTGGAGAGCCTTGACCGCATCGAGATGATTGACGCCAGGAATTCTTGACACACCTACACCACCACGCTTACTTCGCGAACGTCCTGACCTTTTACTAGATCGTCGATTGCGGCGAGATATTCACGAATGGCGTCTTGAATGTTGGCGAGTGCTTCAGTTTCGGTTTCACCTTGGGACCAGCAACCGGGCAAGCCGGGACAGGAAACGCTGAAGCCTTCATCCGATTCGTTGACCACAACTTTATGATTCATAGCAGCCTCGGCGTCATCATAGCGCTGCCGCCTATCATCAACAATTCTGCAACTCGCTTGAACCCCATCAAATCTCGTTCGCGCGCTTCACCATCGCACGAGAACGTTCTCGGCGCTTCTGTCAGAAAGACCCATCGCGTTGTTCGCTTTCGTACAAGTGCGCGCGGGTTTCGGCGTAGATGCGAAAGCGAGCAGCGATGCGTTCGCTGTAAGAACCCGCATCGTCACTGCGCTCCGCAATGCGGCCGCCGGCGGCGACTGGGTCCTCAAGAGCCTTGGTGATGCGGCGGCCGGCGGTGACTCCGTCCTCGAGAGCCTTGGTAATGCCCCGGGCGACGATCGGATCATAGCTCGCCGCGGCGTCGCCGACTGCGAGCCTACCTGCGCCTTCTGCATCGATGGCAGGGAGCCGCAATCCTCACTTGGCTGGGGACGGCGCCTTTGGCGCGAGCGCGGTCCTCGAGTACAGGCCCACCGGATGGCCGGCTGGATCGACTACCACGGCGATGGCTCCGATGCCGTCGGACAAGTCGAAGGGGAATCCGGGCACGACCGTTCCGCCCAGGTCCTTCGCCTTCTTGCAGCTCGTTTGGATATCGGTTACCTGGACATAGACCACTCCGTTGAACGGACTGATCTTGCCCTCCGCACCGCGTAACGTGCCGATCGCCGTGCCACTTGAGACGATCTCCACCGCCAGATCAGTGCCCTGGAGCGCGGTGAATTTCCAATCGAAGAGCTGTCCGTAGAATTCCTTGGACTGCGCCAGGTTGGTCGTAGTGATGTCAAACCAGGCGATGCGCCCCGGTCCGACATCCGCCGGGCGAGTCTTGTCCGTCGCTGCATCGAGGGAGCCAGTCACAAGAGTCAGCGCAAAGGTGATCGCCAAAATCGCGTTTCGCATCCTTGTCCTCCTAAGTCACATTGTTAAGGTACGGGTCGCATACTAACAGATGAGCCTAACATTGCATCAACCGGAGCAGAATCTCGCGATCCCATGTTCCGTTGCCCCCTTAGCCATTCCCAATCTCCTCCCTAATCTGTCGAAGGACATGCGCGGGAATATCTGCAATGACATTCTTCGGATACATTCCAGCTACCAGGCTAAGGTGGGGCTTCCAGCTTCTTCAGCTTCTCGATAGCACCCGTCTCCTTGGGGTTCAACTCCAGCGACTTTTTGTAGTTTTGAATCGCAAGCTGCTTGTCGCCGTTCTCCATGTAGGCTTCGCCAAGGCTGTCGTAGGTATTGAAGCCCTGGGGAAACATCTCAACGTTGAGCTTGAAAATCTCAATCGCGTCCTTGACTCGTTTCATCTGCAGGAGCTGGTAGCCGAGGCGATTCAGTTGCGGCTCGCTAAAGTCATAAGCGTCCTTCTGAGTCGCCCTCAGTTGCGCGAGTGTGTGACGCGGCGATGCGACAAGTGGCGAAGGCGGTAGGCACGACTGCGCGGTTAGTTTACGCAGCGTCCTCGTCAAGCTTCTGCTGCAGCCAAAGATTAACCAACTCGTCAACCTTAACCCCGCGCTTCGCGGCCTGCCTTTCAATCTCGCTTAGCAATTCAAGACTGACCGGAACGGTGCAAGGCACTTCGAATTCAGCGTCTGGCGCATCCGAGTCAAACTCGGTGAAGTCGTGCGTGTCCCAAAACTCTCCGATCTTTTCGTCCGAATCGGCTTTGGAAACGCTGCTGAGTTTATTTTCTTCCATAAGTCTTGCGCTCCTTGTCGCTCATGTCTCGGGCGCTAATAATGACTGCCGTTTTGAGTCTCGGCTTGTAGATGAAGAATACTGAGAGATATCTGCCGCCAAGGGTCTGTCCAAACGCAACGTAAACATCCTCGCCGGCCGTATGTCCCTTCTCAGCGAAACGTATCCGCGGCTGGTTGAAGAGAATCTGCCTTGCCTCACTGAAGGTGACATGATGCTTTGATTCTAGTTTTGCTTCAATCCGTTCAGGGCAAACGACTGTTTCAATCTGCACTTCACCGATCCTTCACACTCCGCTCAAACAGATCGCAGCGCGCTGATGATTTGGAGTCCAAGTATAGACCCGCCGCAGTCTATCAACAATGGTCTGGAACACTCGAATCGTCGATTGCGGAATTGGGTGGTGACCTTGTTCCGTGACCGTGAAACAATGCTGGAATTGCGCGGCGATAGACGCCTGCCTTCACCGTATTCATGGAGAGGTGCTGCGATCATCCGTGCCAGGCGCTCATTGGCCTGAGTGAAGTTCCACCTACTCTGCTACGGCGCGGCTTCCAGCTTTTTTAGCTTCTCGACAGCATTCGTGTTCTTGGGGTTCAACTCCAGCGACTTTTTGTAGTTTTGAATCGCAAGCTGCTTGTCGCCGTTCTCCATGTAGGCTTCGCCAAGGCTGTCGTAGGTATTGAAGCCCTGGGGAAACATCTCAACGTTGAGCTTGAAAATCTCAATCGCGTCCTTGACTCGTTTCATCTGCAGGAGCTGGTAGCCGAGGCCATTCAGTTGCGGCTCGCTAAAGTCATAAGCGTCCTTCTGAGTCGCCTTCAGTTCACGGTATTGCTTGATCGCCGCTTGCACATCTTTCTCGATAACGGTGTTGAAGAGCGTCTCGGCGATGTCGCGCAGCGGCGCCTTGTAGGGCTTTCCGAAAAGGATGCCGGCGATCTTCTGCGACATTTCCACGAGCTTGGTGCCGCCGGTGTTGTTGAGAAGCACGATCAGGTTTTTGCTCTCGGGCATACGAGTAATCACCGTGTTGAAACCGTTGATGCCGCCGCCGTGCTCAATTATTGTGACCGGCTCGTCCTGGGCGCCGAGCGGGGGCTTCCGCACGAACCAGCCGTAGGCGTAGAGGCTCATGCCCGGCTTGAACATCAGTTCCTTGAGCTGCGGCGAGAGCAGCTTCTCGGTATACAGCGCCTGATCCCAAAGGTAGAGATCCTCGACCGTAGAGTAGAGCGACCCCTGCAGCATAAGGCAGTGACATGTCGAGGTAAGGGGCGTTGATGTAACCGCCGGGACGTTTCTCGTAACCCGAGGCACGCTTGGCGAGGATCGTTGCGTGGTGGTCGTAGCCGGTGTTCTTCATGCCGACCGGGTCTAAGATTCGCTCCTTTAACACTTGCTCATAAGGCTTGCCAGTCACGCGTTCGACAATCGCACCGAGCAGGAAATAGCCTGAGTTGTTGTAAACCATTTTCGTGCCGGGCTCAAACTCGAGGTCGCCGCTGGCGAACTTCTTTACGAAGTCTGAGACGCTGTAGGGGTTGCGGGCTATCTCCTGGAAGAAGTTCGGCAGGCTGGTGTAGCTGGGGATGCCGGAGGTGTGGTTCAGAAGCTGATGAATGGTAATTCGATCGCCGGTGTCCTTGCGATAGTCGGGCAGATAATCGGTGAGCTTGCCTTCCACCTTGATCTTGCCCTCCTGGACGAGTTGCAGGACCAGCATTGAAGTGAACTGCTTGGTGATCGAGCCCAGACGGAACTTGGTGTCAGTCTCGACCGGAATGTTCCACTCCATGTTGGCCATCCCGTACCCCTTCTTGAAGATGACCTTGCCGTTCTCAGCCACCAACACCGCGCCGTTAAACTGCCGGTAGCTGTTGTAGACCTTCATCAACTCATCGATCGTTGCCGCCTTGTCTTGTGCTAGCACACTCGCATGTGCGGCAGCTAGCCAGGCAATCGTAATCAATAAGAGCAAGATTCGAGGGCCGGGGAAACGCTTTCTCATAGTAGTTCTCTCCTTCAGGATACTATTGCAGAGGTGTCACCTTCCAATTGTTGGGAGTTGTGCGCCTGACCATTGCATTCTCTCTCAACTCACGTCACAGACAAACCGACCCGAACCACGAGCGGTCTTAGTTTGGTTGTCCGACAAACTTCAGTTTGTCGGCGCGGTCAGCCTATCGCGACAAACTGAAGTTTGTCGGACAACCAATCCGCGTTGTGAACCGCACGCACGTTGTTCACATTCGAAGAAGCCGAGCCCGGCGCAGCTTTTCGAGTTCTGCTCTGAGTGGAAGCCAGTACTGCCTGTCAGCTTCGCGTTCCAACCTTTCTTCCTCAAGGAGTGCTCCGGCCAGCACCGGCTCATTTCCCGGCTTGGCAAGCCTCAGAAGCGGACGCTTGCGAATCAGGCTAATCGGTAAGCGTCCCTGTTTCTCTGCCAACTCGATTAGCAACTCCGGCGTACGAAGCTCAAGTAACCAGAAACGTATCTGATCGGCGCCGGGACGCTCGCAGTTGGCGAAGTAATTCACCTCAATCAAGCGGCGCACCATGGGCCAATCTTTGTCGCGTTGCGTCTTCTTCGCCTGAACCAGATCAGGCAGCGACATGATTTCGCATTTTGTGCCATCTTCAAAGACCATCGTCGTGCGGCGCTTCCAAAGCTTCGCGAATGAGTCAACACCGCGCATCTTAGTCATCACGTCGACACGCATCCCGGCCGCCTCAGGAACGCGGCATCTGAAATGGATGGCATGCCCCTTGCGGAGGTACTTGGACTCGAAGGGCGGTACGGCAATTACGTCTGCCTGCAGTTCTTTCAAGGCTCCGCTCAGTTTGGCGAGGTTTTCCGAATTTGAGAGTATGGCGAGATCAGTGTCGCGACTAAACTCTGCTGCGCCGTATAATACGCACGCCTGGCCGCCCATCAGCAGCGCGCGGACTCTGTGCGCTCGCATCGAAGAAAGGACTCTGAGTATCGGGTTCCGGATCAAGCGATCCTCCCAGTGAGAGGTAAGTTTGCCAAAGCTTTTCCGACTCGCGCCAGCGCTCCAACGGCGTCAGCCGATACCACTCGGCCCATTCCTCACCCACTAATTCCTCCGGAGAAATCATTCCGTATAGTCTACACCCGTCGAGCGAAGCTGTGCATCTGTCATCCTGCGCGCACTCGCCTTCGTAGTGCTATGGCGCCGAGGGAGGAGGGACGCGGCGTTTCGTCGCCTGCTCAAACGCATACGCGAGCTCAATCAGCCGAGGCTCGCTGCAGGCCATCCCTGTGAATCCCACTCCGAAGGGCGACGGCTTTGCCGCGAAGCCTTCGGGGAACGGCGGAGACGGCGGGGTCGGCGCGTTTGGGACTAAGCCAAACGGTACGATCACTGTCGGGTAGCCCGGCTTCGCTGCGATTGCGGCGCTGCTTGGGCCCGGAAACAACAGGGCGTCGAGCTGATGCTTTTTCATCACCGCGTCAATGCCGTTAGTGGCTGAGAGCCGCAGATCTTTCTCGCGATCAGCACGGTACCTTGCGGCGTCGGTTTCAACATTCATCTCGTCCGAGATGTCCAGCAG
Source organism: Acidobacteriota bacterium (assembly GCA_038040445.1). Lineage (NCBI taxonomy): Bacteria > Pseudomonadati > Acidobacteriota > Blastocatellia > Candidatus Onstottus > Candidatus Onstottus frigus. Next base: position 104,024 of record JBBPIG010000020.1, read on the forward strand.
CGCCTGTCCATACTTGATCGAGCCCGCTCGTTGGTGCGCCACGTTCCACTGGCGCAGTTCGGTCAGCGTCTTTACCGGAGCCGCCGCTCCGAGTGATGCCAGCCACTTGTTGAAGTCCCGCTTCATGCCGTATTTGAAAACGACCGAACAAGCGGCGTCCTTGCCCTTGGCGTTGTCCAAGCCGGAACAGGTGGGCCAGAGCAGGAAGTTTTCTTGCGGATCGGTGGACACGATGCTCGGAATCTCAACCGGATCGACGATGATTGCGCCTTGCTGCTTGAGGATCGTGATAGCTTCCTCCATGACCTTTGTCTGAGCCGGGTCGAGCCCTCCGCGCGGCTCCTTTGCGCCGGGTGGTGTGAACTTCTCGTAAAAGAATGCTCGAGGTATGCCGATGCGCGCGCCTTTCAACCCCGCGGCATTGAGAAACCGCGTGTAGTCGCCGCCCGGAACGCGCGAGCACTTTCCGGTCGCCGGATCGTTGGGATCGGCTGCCGCGCCTTCGAGGACCCCGAGCAGAATCGCGGCATCGGCCACCGACCTCGCCATCGGTCCGGCCGTGTCCTGGTCGGCAGTGATGGGAATGACGCCGTAGCGGCTGATGCGACCGAGGGTCGGCTTGATAGCAACCAGCATGTTCTGGTTGGACGGACTCAGTATGGAGCCGGACGTTTCGGTGCCTACGTTCGCCGCCCAGAAGTTCGCCGCGGTTCCGACGCCCGAACTCGACCCGCCGGTAAAGAGCGCCGGCCGTCCATCGAATGTCGCTTCGCGCGGGTCACGGCGCGGATCATACGGGTTGAAACCGTGGCCGGCGACCGCGTTATAGTTCGCGGGCATGCCGGTCGCTACCCAATTGGCGAGCTCGGTCATGTTGGTCTTGGCGATGATGATGGCGCCCGCGTCACGGAGGTTCTTTGTAAGCGTGGCCTCGTAGGGCGGGACAAGGCCTTCAAAGGCCAGCGCGCCTCCGGTGGTCGGCATGTCGGTTGTGTGGATGTTGTCTTTGAGCGCGATAGGAATGCCGTGCAGCGGTCCGCGAATCTTGCCCGCGGTGCGCTCGCGATCCCGCGCTTCAGCTTCCTCGAGCGCATGAGGATTCACGACGATGACGGCATTCAGCTTGTCTTCGTAGGTTGCTATGCGTGTGAGGTACTGGAGGACAATGTCTCGCGAGGTTATGCGGCCCTGTTGCATTGCGGCTTGCATCTCGCGAATGGTTGATTCGACTATGGTGAAGGGTTGTTTGGGTGGGCTCGCGGGAGTCGGGGTCTGGGCGGCCAGGAGAAGAGCCACTGTTGCGAAAACAAGGGAATGTGTCATCTGCTCGATACCTCCAGTCGAATCCGATCGCCCCGTCGAAGTAATAGCTCGTCTAATCGCAGCGCAGTGCAATCACGCGTCTACCTTGCTGAACCTGGAGCTTTATGCCAGCAAGCAGTCCTCTCTTTGTAAGGCTATCGCATGATCTTTGTTTCCTCATTGAAGCCGTCCGCGGCACAGGCAGCAACAACAGGACAGTTACGAATCGCCGGTATCAGCTCTCGGTGTACCTCCGCTACGGATGCGAATCGCTGCGCCGGGTCCTTAGCCAAACATTTTTGCAGAGCGTCATCCAAGCATTTCAATTCCCTCGAATCACCCTCAAGGTGATAGGACCCCTGAAGCACTGCTGTTAATAGTTCCGCGTGGGTTCTGCCGGTAAACGGGCGGCGACCCGTTAGAGCCTCTACTACCATTACTCCAATCGAAAAAATGTCACTGCGTTCATCGACCTCTTCGCCCGTAAGCTGTTCCGGTGACATGTACCCGAACGTGCCAACCAGGGCGCCCCTGGCCGTCAAAGAAGAATTGGTCACATCCACTTGAGCGATCTTCGCCAATCCGAAATCCAGAATCTTCAGGTGTCTCTTATCGCGGTCGGTCGAAATCAAGATGTTTTCAGGCTTAAGGTCTCTATGAATCACGGCTGCCGTGTGGGCTGCTTTTAATCCCTCCAGTATTTGATCGAAGTATTCTGCGGCTGTAACCGGATCAATCCTTCCCGCCAGCGCCAACTCTGAGCGCAATGTAATACCTGGAACCAATTCCATGACAAGATATGCCCCCTCTGATCCAATCGCCCCATAATCATAAATAGCAATGATGTTCGGGTGGTTCAGTCTCGCCGATGTTCGTGCTTCGCGTTCAAATCTGCGCAAGGCTAAAGGATCACCAAACATGCTTCCCAGCATGATCTTGATCGCCACGTTCCGATCCAGTCGAAGGTCTGTAGCCTGATAAACGGCGCCCATGCCGCCTTTCCCGATCAGCCTCTCCAAACGATACTTTCCTTCAATCGTTCGCTCGACCGGCAATGACAGGCTCAACTCGCTTGCGTCCTTATCGCAAATCTCAACGGAGCTATCGAAGCAAGCGCCGCAGGTCGGACATTCCTTCACCAAATTGATATTCTGCTCTTCGAATCGGGCGAGCACTTCGCGTTTGATCTTCTGTTCTTTACCTACTCGCGCTTTTAGTAGAGCATTCTCGTGGACTATGGCAATCTCTCTTGCTATAGCCTGCAGCAGTTTGCGGTCGGTAGCCGAATACGGCTCTTCTGATTTCTTTTCGCCAAGCAGAAGCAGCCCGATCGGACGTTGATCCGTCCCGCACATCGGAACAATAAGACTGATATCAAGTTCATCAAGCCATTCCTTCTCTTTCGCCGGCAAATCGGCATCGTGAGAGAACGGGTAGTCTTGAGCACCAGAGAGTCTTTCTAAAGTGCGCACGAGGTAAGTCGTTTCCGGAATGCTAACAATTTGCGAAGTTCCGCCAGAAGAGTAGGCAAGTGTTAGATCGCGCCTTTCTTCTTCTCGATAGAAAGAGTAGATGCTGTGAGGATGAAGGGCGGAATCTATTTCATTGCTGACCAGTTTTGAAATCTCGGACATTGAATTGACTTCTTTTATCTCGTCGATAAGTCCAAGCAGGATTCGCTCCTGATCGTACGCTTCGCGGAAGAATCTTCGGTCGATGCGATCCGTGAGCTGTCTTCGAAATCGCAGTCCGATACCTGCAATCGCGATCAATGATAGATAAACCGGGTTATGTGACACTATATCTGAAATGGTTTGGTTTCGGTTCGAGATGATCGTGTAAGCAAGCGCGATTAACGGAAGCGCAAACAGTACCTGGAGAACGTGCCTGGCGAGCAGGTACTGCAAGCCGCGCCTGACGACTACGTTAGTGTCGAATACTCGATGTTTGATGATGGCATAGCCCCAGGTGACCGGGATGATCCCGATAGCGGTATTCGCCACCAGGTTCAAGGTCACGAACGTGCCACCCGAGAATAGGTGCCCGTATCCCGCCGAGATCAGGCCGAAGCGTGCTACTAAGAAGATCACTTCTGGAAGGATCCCCAGGAGCGACCCATATACCACCCATTTCATTCGCCGATGCTGGTCAGGTTCTTTCACCAGCCGGTAATTACGGGTGATTAGTATGCAATAGGCGACCAATGCAAGTATGCGGTATGCAGTATCGAACGTTGCGAGTTTACTGACGAAGTACGGGTTGTAGAACGCAGACATTAGCGACGGGTCGCCAGTGAAGAAAGCGACATATTGGGATGTATACATTACAACCAACAGACCCGCCCACGCGTAAAAACCCCATTTCAGCGTTTCCCATGATCGTCCCTTCGGTACACCAGTGGGAAACCGCGAGAAGAAGTGGTACCCGATGGCAACACCGATAGGGTTGAGGGCTTCGATCAAGAATAAATCGATAGCCAGTTCATACCCGTGAAAAAAACTCCAGCTTAGAGCACCGAGCGCCAGCCCAAGAAACAAAACGGCGTTGGCTAAGGACGCCAGGCACGCGATCTGCGCGACTCGCTGTTGGGGCTTTAGAAGCCCGATCATCAACCCGACAATGTAGAAGGCGATGCTTACTAGCAGTTTTGGAAATATGTATATGAGGTTTCGAGGGTTACGAACCAGCGGCAAAGTAAATTGATACTCATGCTCAGATGTGCCGCGCAAGATACGAACCGTGTAGGAGCCGTCTGGAGGAATGTCGCGAAGTATGCGAAGCGGATTGACGGGACCGATGCTCGTGTCGCCATTGATAGCAAGAACTCTATCGCCGACTTGCAGGGTATCGGCCGCGCCGACCTGGTTGACATAGCATCCATCTGCTTTTGCAACATAAGACCATCCGAAACCCCTGCCCAGCTCTCCGTATTGAAAAATCATCGAACCTGCGAAGACATAGAGAGCAAATACCCCGGCTCCGGACGCTAAGGCGATCCAAAAGAACGGATGTTTACTATTGCCCGGCTTAGCAGGGAGGTTTTTCATAGCCATCCTCATCAGAGCAATAGGCGGGACAGCGAAAGCGGCTTCGATTCTGATTAGGTTGGCTTGTCAAATGCGTCCGTCATATTCGTTAAGATTTTATTTGTCAATCAAGGCGCCGCACGAGTCTGACCCTTACTCTTCTCAACACGCGCCGAACGCGAGACCTTCGGCACCAGCGAGTTGCAATGTTCATAGATATGCGATTCGTCGAAGCGCCGCACCCAGCGGGTTGTATCCCCCTCAACCCTGGTCACGAAGCCGACATCTCGTCCGCTGGAGTGCGACACGCGGACTAACGCAGGTCTATGAACATTGCCTCCTAGCGAGGGCGCCCATCTCGTCACGGTTGCTCGTTCTACTTTGCGGCGTTGGCCTTGGCAGGGTCGTCTGCTGGGTTGACGTAGTTCAGCACAAACGGCCCCATTCCGTGGACCTGAAGCGTCACCGCTGTCTTCGCCATCGCGAAATGGCGCATCTCAGCAGGCATCATCGCGTAGCTCCCGTCAGGCATATCCTTCATTGCGGCCTCGTCAAACTTCTCACCCATTCCGAAAGCGAGCGTACCTGAGAGCACGGTCACGTGTTCATCAGTCGGGTGCCAGTGTGGCGCAACCTTATAACCGGCGGGAAACTTGAGTCTAATCGCAAATGGCACGGCCTTACTCGGATCGCCCGAAACAACGGCAAACTGCGCACCCTTTGGAAGACTCGGCGGCGGCTGGCCCCACTTAACGCCGGCGGCGGTAAGCGCGATATGGGTTGGCATCTTTGATTCCTGCGCGAGGCCAAGAACGGCCACGGCAACCAGACTAAGAGCAACGCTGAATAGCTTCTGCATCTCACACCTCCTTCTGTCGAGTCATTATGCTGAGCTGACGGCTTTGACGGCGCTATTCTATACCATCTCGCGCCACTGCGAGAAGCAGCGGTTGACGTGGGTATTTACCTGACGAATCTCAGAGTGGCGCGTGCCCTCGCCTTGCCTGCCTCCTCCTGTGGATTCTTCGGCGCCGCGGGCGATTCGAGCGAACACAGAAGCTGCGCCGAGATCCTGCTCACGTCAATGAAGCCTACTTTTCACAACCGTAATCTTCAGCTCTGACGGATACTGCTTCGAGTGATGCACCGCGTTGTGCGCGACCACGCCTTTCGATTCGTCGTAGTTCTTCCCACCCGTGTTCATGTTGCGATCGAAGCGTGGGAAGTTGCTGCTCGATACCTCCAGTCGAATCCGATGGCCCGCCTCGAAGAAGTTGCTCGTCGTCATGGCTTGCAGTGTCACCTTGTACACCTTGCCCGGTTCCATCCACACCTCAGGTTTATCGTATCCATTCCGATACCTCACCCGCTGGATCGTCTCGTCCAGATTGTAGGCGCGCCCGTCCGGATACACGTCGATCAGCTTCACTGTGAAGTCCGTGTCCTTTGCATCCGACGACACATAGAGCGTCACCTCGATCGGACCGCTCACTTCGATCCCTTGCTTCAGAGGCTCGGTGCTGTAGACCAGAATGTCGGGCCGCGCTTCCATCTTGCGCTGGTCGAATGCGCCGCCCTGCACTGCGTTGCCAGTGCAGCAAACATTCCCACCATACGACGGCACCGGATTCATCGGGTCATAGTCAAACTTGTCGGCGTTGTCCGCTGTTGGGGCCGCATCGCTGAGCACACCGTCGCCGTCGAGAGAGTTCGCTTTGCTGCCGCTCGACAGATAGAAGCTCATCGGCTGCGCGCCTTGCGGAGGCCACGTATCCGATGTCTGCCACTTGTTGATCCCCATCGTGTAGTAGCGCACCTTCGGCATCTTTTCGAGAATGCCGTTGTTCTCTCCCTTGAGGAAATAATCGAACCAGGCGTAGGTCAGCTCGTCATAGTTCAGACGCGCGTCCCCCATGCTGCGCTCGCCGACGATCGTATTCTCCGTGGCGCGCTTGTAGGCGCAATGAAGCGTCGGCGCGATCACCGCGTACTGCTGGTTAGCGATCTCAGGCTTCGCAGTTTTCCGGACGTGATTGTAAGCGGCGAGGTTGGGTCCTACCGACACGTCATACCACGACATAAACCAAAACCCCGGCACGTTGATCTTCATGTTGTCGTGCCACAATCCGCCCTTGTACCAGGCCGGATCGTTTGGCGCGCGTTTGATCATCGCGCCTCCAGTGTCGACAGGCATTTTGTCGGCGAAGATCCCACGCGGCCCATCGACGGCTTTCATGATGTCCATCACCGGAAGATGCCGAAGCGCCTTGGACCAATCGACCGGCGGCAACTGCTGAGCGAGATCGAACGACTTCGACGCGCGAATCAAATCCTCCTGCGACGTGTTAGGCGGAAACGTTGGCCGAACCTGGTTCTGCTCGCCGTAGATCCACGCGATGAACAGCATCTGGACCGCGCCGCCGCGATACCAGTTCCCCTGCTCCCAGTAGCCACCGACGCGTCCCACCCCGGCGCCGAAGCCTTGTGGGATCATCGCCGCATAAGCCGGATTGCCCTGAGCCGCTACGGCCATCTGCCATTCGGCTGTCGAGGAGCATCCGATTGTGCCGACCTTGCCGTTCGACCAGGGCTGCTTGGCCATCCACGTGAAGGCGTCATCGCCATCGCTGAGCGGCGGCCCGAGGATGTCGTAGTTCCCCTCGGAGAAAAAGTGACCTCGCTCGTTCATCTCGACGAAGACGTATCCGCGCTTCACGGCTTCGAGCTCGTTGCTCATGTCGCGCGGCGCGCCGCTGCGGACGTCCCAGAAATTGAAGTTGTAAGGCGTGCGAACGAAGATCGTGGGGTATTTCTTCGACGTGTCTTTCGGGCGGTAGACGTCGGCCGCCATGCGCTTGCCGTCGCGCATCGGCACCATGAGCTTGCGCTCGACGATCGCGATCGATTGCAGTTCATTCTCGATCGAGTTTCGCCGGGCAATCAGCTCCGGGTTCGCGGCGCCGCGCCCCTGGGCACTAGCGCTCTGATGGAGAGCATTCGGAATGGCGACGGTTAGCGCCGCTAAAGCAAGTATCAGAGTCCAGAAAATCTTCCTTCGCATGTTTGTGCTCCTTGGGAAAAGTGTCCGACAAACTTTGTCGTGGACACCCGAAAGCCGCGCCGCAACGTAAGCGCCAAACTGAAGTTTGTCGGACTTCGCGGCGCCGGGTTCGGGGTTTATGAATGAAGCACGAGTCTTTTATCTCAACGGCGAGACTCGCGCAAGCGAATTCGCTAAGGCGGCTATGAGCAGGAAGGTCGTGCAAGTCAGGAACGTGAACATCAGTGTGAACGGTAATAGACTGCCCGACCTGGTGATGAGGCCGGCGGCAAATCCCGCAGCACCTGGCAAGAGGAAGAAGAGAGCAAAGCCCATGTCACCGCGCTGGTTGAGAAGCAGCATGAAACCCAAGAGCGCGGTCAGCGTAGCCGCCAGCATCCCGGTCAGGACGCTGCGCCAGTCAATTGAGTCGGCCCTGCGACTAACCAAGTTGTGCCCCCTTTTGCTAATGACGAACTGAGTCGCGCCTGTAAATTTATTGGGTGCGTCTTATTGTCGCCTTTACCTGCCCGCTGTTGTTGCTGTAGGCAAACGCAGCATCGTTAGCGAAGAGATACAAGTAGCCATCGCGGTCGACATCAATGCTGCCCTGCTCCCCCACACTGACCAATTGAGATTCAGCATCAGTCTTCTTTACCGACTTATCAAGAAGCTCATCGTAAAAGTCAGTCATCAGGTTTCCACCGGCAGAATGACGGAATTCCAGGCCGGAGCTCGGATGCACACAGGCGATTACACAGAACCACGGCGCCTGGGCGACACGCTTTGTACTCTCGAGCCTTCGCATAAACCAGTTCGGTGATTCAAACCCAGCGGCCGAAGTCACATGCTCTCTGTCATGATACTCGCCTGTCACGGTGACATCGTACCGCTCACCTTTTCTCACCTTCATCCCGGTTGAGTTCCAGCAACGCCGAGCAATCACGTCTTTCTCACCCTCCTGGCCTACTTCGAGGTGCGAGCCCGGAACAGGCTGGCCCGACCCTGCCTCTCTCAACGGCAGATCAGCGATCGGGATGCCGCGCAGCTCGCTCTCTTCAGACTCGTGCGCGAAATCGGCGGGGGGATTATTGTGGTTCGCCCGCTCCTCAACCGTGTAGTGGAACAGGTCGCCATTCAGAAACCCGCGATACTCGTTGGGGATGAAGTCCCTTGGGGGACGAAGAGGAGCCTCAGGGTTGATCTTGTCCTCGTGCGATGCGATGGCTGTGTCTTTTATTGGTAGCCCGGCGGCTATGGCTTTGCGGAGCATCCAGCGTAATGCAATGCTTGAAAGACCGACGTTGCTGTTGCCCCCGCCGACATCCGAGTGGACGCCGCGAAACCAGACTTCGTACGCATTCAACACTCGTGTGACCCGAAAGGTTTGCCGCCGTTCATCCATAGCCATGGCGTGGAAGCAATACTGGACGTCGTCGGGCAAGTAGAGTTTGTGGCCGAAGTTGATCTCTTGAAAGTCTAGGGGTCCGACGTTTATGGGCACACCAAAAGCGCCGACGACGTCCCACAGGCCGAGAAACCGGATTGTAGGTTTTTCTTCAACAATGTCCTTCGAACCCGGGCGCCGGATGCCGTTGTCGTCGATCTTGTTTCCGAAGTCGAGGGCAAGCGCGGCGCCGCGGCTGAAGCCGATGATGTCAATGGTTCTGTCGCCATTCTCCCAATTCCGGCAGAGCTGGTCGTAGGCTTCTTTGATTCGCTCGCGTGCTCCCGCTCCGAACGCGCCGCCGATGATATGGCCGACCTTTTTGAAGCGCGTGCCCGGCCCTGATACATACCATTTCGGCCCGGTGTAAGCCTCGCTGAAGTTCGCCACATTGGTCTCATTGTCCTGCTGGACGTCGTCGTTCAACGTAGCGGAGTTCCAGGTCCCGTCGAATGCATAAAGCGCCATCTCTTTTCTCCTTTCACATAGTGAAACCGTTCCGCGAGCGGTTGGGTGTTACGCACCGGAAGTGCAGAGTACAGTTTTAAAAGCCGTGTCTTACTCCAGCCATCCGGGTTGCGTTCGTCAAGACCGGCGTTGTGGTATTCAACCTTTAGGCCGGTTGGGACACGCCGTGAAGACTCTTGCGGATGAACTGGATTATGTCTTCCATTCTAGCGCCGGGCGTGAACACCTCTGTTACGCCAAGCTCTTTTAACCGAGGGATGTCTTCGTTCGGGATGATGCCTCCGCCGAAGATGATGACATCGTCGAGCCCTTCTTGCCGCGCAAGCTCGACCACGCGAGGGAACAAAGTCATATGCGCGCCGGACAGGATCGATAAGCCGATCACGTCGACGTCTTCTTGAAGGGCCGCCGCAACGACCTGCTCAGGCGTCTGCCGCAAACCGGTGTAGATGACTTCCATCCCGGCGTCGCGAAGCGCGCGAGCGATGACTTTCACGCCGCGGTCGTGGCCGTCCAGACCGGGTTTCGCAAGCAATACTCTTATTCGTTCTTCAGGCATAAGTTCAGTGGTTCGTAGTTCGTAGTCCGTAGTCCGTGGTCAGTGGTCAGTGGTCTACGAACTACGGACTACGGACTATGGACTACGGACTCCTTCACGATGATTTCACCGGCTTTCCTTCACTGTCGTAAATCTCGACCGTGCCATACTGCTTGAGCATGTCGGCGATTTTGCTGGCATCGCCGACCGCGATGATTTGCAGATGGCCCAGGTCGAGATATTTCTTCGCCACCCGCTGCACGTCATCCGGTGTGATTGCCGCAATCTTGAGCGTGTAGGTGTCCCAGTAGTCGGCGGGCAAACCGTAGAGCTTCTGGGTGATGATGTTATTGACGAGCTGCGGCGGCGATTCGAGCTGCAAAGCGAAGCCGCCGATGATCGTGCGCTTGGCTCGATCGAACTCCTCGGGCTCAACCTTCTCGTCGCGGATGCGCTTGATCTCGTACATCAATTCGTCCATCGAGCCTTTGGTCACTTCCGTGCGCACCTGAGTGTCCGCGCGGAAAGTGCCCCGATACTTGAACGCCGAGAATCCGCTGTACGCGCCGTAGGTGTACCCTTTGTCCTCGCGCAAGTTCAAGAACAGCCGCGCGCTTGCGCCGCCGCCGACTACCTGGTCCATCACTCGAAGCGCATAGTAATCCGGGTCCGTGCGCTCAATCGAGAGATTGCCTAAGGTCAGATTCGTCTGTACCGAGGGGACGCGGTTAATCACGTAGATCTTCGCGGCGCTGGTCTCGCTCACTTTGGGTATGTTGGTCGGCGGCACGTCGCCGCGCTGCCAGGACCCAAAAGTCTTCTCGAGTTTGGCGACGATCTCCGCCGGTTTGACATCCCCGACGATGGCGAAGATCGCGTTGTTTGGTTTGTAGTGAATGGCGTGGAACTTCTGCAGGACCTCCGGCGTGAGGCGTTGAATCTCATCCGCGGCGAGCGATATGCGAGATGCCGGGTGAGAGCCATACATCACCTTGTTGAACATCTCATTGGCCAGAAACCCGGGCTGCGCGCGCTGCGCTCGAAGCTGAGCGAGGGCGCGCGTCTTGAACTTGTTGAGTTCGTCAGCAGGAAAGCTCGGATTGAGTATGACATCCGCGAACAACTCCATGATTTGATCGAAGTTGTCGGTCAACCCCGAAGCGCTGACCAGGCTGTTGATCGATGAAAGCCCCGAGGTTGCCGATAGCGATGCGCCCAGCGAGTCGACTTGCTCAGCGATTTGCTTGCTGGTGCGCGTCTTCGTTCCTTCGCGCAGCGATGCAGACGTGGCCTGCGCGGCTCCGTGCTGATCCGCGGGATCAGCCAATCCGCCACTCAATACAACCATTTGCATGGCAAAGGTGGGCAGCTTATGCGACTCGAGCACGATCACTTGCATGCCGTTGCTGAGTTTGGTTTCGTAGGCTCGCGGCAGTTTTACCTTCAACACTTCTTTGCTGATCGGCGTTTTGCCCTTGATGACCAGACTCTTTGACGCCGGCTTCGGAGCCTGTGCCGCGCAAAGCACGGTTGCGGCCGCCATCACGATTGCCGCCGCCAGCGCGCGTTTCGATTTTGAAATTATTCTTTTCATAGCTTCATTCTCCTTCTGAAAGAGAGTTCAGAGTACAAGCTTTAGCTTGCGGGCTCGAGCCTCCCAGGAATGGCAGCCTGAAGGCTGAACTCTGAACTTCTTCGCAGCATCAAGTGTCATCATTTCGTCGCGGGCGCCGAGCCTGGAGCTTTTGCCTGCGGCATCGTGATTCCGACGGTGCGGTTTGTCGCCTTGAGGTACTTGTTGGCGACGCGCTGCACGTCTTGTTTAGTGACGGCGGCTATCTTTTCGAACTGAGCGTTGATCAGGCCGGGATCGTTGTGGAAGACCGCGAATTGAGTCAGCCGGATCGCCGTGCCCAGCGAGCTTTGCAGCGCCTGAATCGAGCCGCGGCGCGAAGTGTTCTTGGCCTTGTCCAACTCCCAATCGGCGATTGGCTCTCGCTGAAGCCGGGCGATCTCTTCGTTGATCACGGCTTCCACGTCTTCAATCTTCTTGCCGGGCGCAAGCGTCGCAGTGATCTGATAAAACCCGACGCCGCGCAACTCGTTCGTGAATCCGCCCACGCCGGTGACCAGTTCCTTCTCTTTCACCAGCTTCTGAAAGAGTCGTGAGCTTTGTCCGCCGGCGAGCGCCTGACTGAGCACCTGCATCGCAAAGAAATCGGGTGTGTTGCTGACGATTCCCTTATACCCCATGATGATTTGCGGCAAGCGAGCGAGCGGGTCGTCCACGGTGAATCGCCGCTCGGCGGTCTGCTCAGGCTCCGCGGTGTCTACCTTTGGAGCAGCGGGCTGCGAGGGGATCGCTTCAAAATAATTCTTGATCCTCGCCAGCGCCACGCCGGCTTTGACGTCGCCGACCAGCGCAAGCGCGGCGTTGTTGGGCGCGTAATAGATGCGGAAGAAGTCTTTCACATCCTGCAGGCTCGCCGCGTTCAGGTCGTCCATCGAGCCGATGACCGAGTGCTTGTAGGCGAAGTTGTCATACATCGTCTCTTGAAACTTCTCCGACGTCTTGCCGTAGGGCTGATTGTCGAGCCGCAGCCGGCGTTCTTCTTGTACGGCGTTTCGCTGACCGTCGAGGTTGTCCTGAGTCACGTCCAGATTGCGCATGCGATCGGCTTCAAGAAACAGAACCATGTCGAGCTGATTCGACGGCACCACCGCGAAGTACAAGGTGCGATCCTCGTTCGTGGTAGCGTTGTTCCCGCCGCCGTTCGTATCAATCAGAAGAGAGTATTCGTTCTTGCCGACATTCTCCGAGCCGGTGAACATCATATGCTCGAACAGGTGAGCGAACCCGGTGCGGCCCTGCCGCTCATTGCGCGAGCCTACGTCGTAGGTGATCGCGACTGACACGACCGGCGCGGTGTGATCTTCGACGATCAAAACACGCAGGCCGTTTTTCAGTTTAACGTCCTTGAAGTCTAGTTTGATTTTCCTCGCCTGCTGCGCGGCCGTCGGTACGACCAGAAGACACGCGAGATAAAGCATCAGAAAAGTCTTGGCTCTTTTCATTTCGGGGACTCCTTTTCCAATAGGCTTGCTATGGCACACGACAAAAAGTGATTAAACGGGAACCCAATGACAGGTTCCTGGTGAAACAATGATTGCGATTAATCGGCTTTGGAATCATCCTCGTCATCATCGGGCATTTCATCAAGCAGTCGATCCATCTCATCAAGCGCCGGCTGCACGTGATTCTTAAGGTGAGAAAGCGAGGCGTATAGATTACCTTCCGTTGACTCACGAACGTCTTCATCAGCCCACTCCGGGACCGCCGCCATAGAGCGCAATGCCGACAACAGCGCAACAAATCGCGCACACTCCTCTTCCAATTCCGTCAGGTGCATGTCGAGCAGCGTTGATGACGGGCTTACAGGTGAGCGCCTCCCGGCTTCAGTAATGGATGCAGCTATCTCCTTTCTTGCGGGAGTCGGCGTCTTAATCGCTTGCTTCTCTCTTGACATGCTTTGACCTCCTTCTGCCAATGCTTGATGAGCCCTAAATCGGGATTATTCCGCTTCTTCTCTTCTGCGATTTTCTCCTGGTGCAATTCAATTGTGTCTTGCAAGCCAGCGAGCTTTGTTCGTGTCTTCTTGTTTCTTCCCATGCGACGCTCAGAACGCCGGCTCTTGATACTCACCAAAAACCGGTCTGAGCGCGTCGCACATCTCGCCGAGCGTCGCGTAAGCTCGCACGCAATCCAACAGCAGCGGCATCGTGTTTTCACCCGAGCGCGCGCCGTCCGCCAAAGCCTTCAGTGTCTGCGCGACCCTTGCGTTGTCGCGTTCCGAGCGCAGTTTCTTTAACCGCTCGGCTTGAAGCTCGGCCACCGACTCATCGATCTGAAGCAGGTTCACCTGAGCAGCCTCATCCTGCATCACGTAGTCGTTTACGCCGACAATGATCTTGTCGCAGGACTCCACTGCTTTCTGGAACTCGTAAGATGCGTCCTGCATCTCGCGCTGCGGGAAGCCCGCCTCGATCGCTTCGACCATTCCACCGAAGTCATCGATCCTGCGGAAGTATTCGAACGTCCCTTCTTCCATGTCGCGCGTGAGCTTCTCGAGGAAGTACGATCCACCGAGCGGGTCAACCGTGTTCACCACTCCCGATTCGTGCGCGATGATCTGTTGAGTGCGCAACGCAATCAAAGCCGCTTCGCCCGAAGGCAACGCAAGCGCTTCATCGTAAGCATCGGTGTGCAGCGACTGAGTTCCTCCAAGCACGCCCGCAAGCGCTTGAATCGCCACCCGAACGATGTTGTTCAACGGCTGCTGGGCCGTAAGCGAAACACCGGCAGTTTGAGTATGAAAGCGCAGTTTCCAGGAACGAGGGTTCCTGGCGCCGAACCGCTCGGTCATCACCTTGTGCCAGATTCGACGCGCCGCCCGGTACTTCGCTATCTCTTCAAAGAAGTCGTTGTGGGCATTGAAAAAGAAACTGAGCCGAGGGACGAAATCGTCAACGTCCATCCCCGCGTCTATGGCGTACTGCACATACTCGATCCCATCGCGGAGCGTGAACGCAAGTTCTTGAAGCGCCGTCGAGCCCGCTTCTCGAATGTGATAGCCCGAGATCGAAATCGGATTGAATCGCGGCGCCTCTTTCGTGCAGAACTCGATCGTGTCGGTGATCAGCCGCATCGAAGGCCGCGGCGGATAGATCCATTCCTTCTGAGCGATGTACTCCTTTAGTATGTCGTTCTGAAGCGTGCCGCCAAGCTTTTTCCAGTCCGCCCCTTGCCGCTCCGCCGCTGCCAGAAACATCGCGAAGATCATCGACGCCGGCGCGTTGATAGTCATCGAGGTTGTGACCTGTTCGAGGGGAATTCCATCGAACAGCACTTCCATGTCGGCGAGGCTCGAGATGGCGACGCCGCACTTTCCGACCTCGCCTTCGCTGAACGGATGGTCGGAGTCGTATCCCATCAACGTCGGCAAATCGAACGCGACCGACAGCCCGGTCTGACCTTGTTCCAACAGATACTTGAATCGTTGATTGGTATCGTAAGCCGAACCGAAGCCCGCGAACTGGCGCATCGTCCACAGCTTTCCGCGATACCCGGTCGGGTGAATGCCGCGCGTGTAAGGCGGCTCGCCGGGAAAACCAAGCTCGGTTTCGTAGTCGAAATCGGGCACGCTGCTTGGAGTGTACAGCCGATCGACGGGCGTCAGGGAAACGGTCGTGAAGCTCTTTTTGGGTTCGGGCGACCGCTTCAGCGCCGGTTCAAGCGTGCGCTCTTTCCATTCGTGTTCGGCCTCATCGAGACGGTTTGTCAAATCGGTCGTGCTCATCAAGGTCTCCTCAAAACAAGCTCGGCACAGAGCAAAAAGGGATGAGATCAAAACGAAGAGTAAGCGTGATGATAGTTGACCGTCTCGCGCAGTGTCAAATTGAGCCTCCTCACAAATTGTAAACGCTATTCGCCGGTGATAAGCTTGGCCCTCCAGTAGATGCTATCGTAAGGCGAAACATTCAAACGCGCTCGAGCGCGGATTCCAGGATCGAGCGGACTATCTCGTCTTCCTGCAAGTTGATCCCCGATTCGACTGGCTGCACGGCGACTCCCAATTCGCCAGTTTGCTCGAGCGAATCGGCCGCAGATGAGACCAGCTCCCCAGTGCCTTTGAATCGTACAGCTACCGTATAGATCCCGAACCGAGAACCTGTCATCTGTTCACCAAATAGATTCGAAAGCCGGGAAGACTTGTCCATTTTAGCCGTTTGGCGCCACAGCAAGCGGCATAGCCATTGCCTCACTAACCAACTCGAGGGCGAAAAAAGGAGACAAATGTTATGACTACAGAAACCAGTCAGGCGTTCGCGCCGACCAGAATCACGGCTGAAGAGCTGAAGGAACGAATGAACCGCGCCGAGCAATTCACGATTCTCGACACCCGAAATCCCAAGGCATGGAGCGAAGCCGAAACCAAACTCCCGGGCGCTCTGCGAATCGCCGCCGACGAGTTGGAGAAACACCTGGACAAAATTCCACGCGATCGAACGGTCATTACCTACTGCACGTGACCGAACGAGGGATCAAGCGCCAGTATGGCGCAGAAGCTGATGGAGCTCGGCTACAAGAACGTGCACCCGCTTTACGGCGGGTTCGATGCATGGAGGAAAGCAGGCGGGCAGGTTGATCCCAAGTGACTTTGGACTCTCAACCTATAAGTCCTTGTGATAGCATCCCGGTATGCAATCGTCAGTTGTTGACCTGTTCAACAAAGCGGCCGACCTGTCGGAGGAAGACCGCGCAACTCTGGCCGGGTTGCTCATCGAGAGTTTGGATACAGAGATAGACGAAGGCGTCGAACAGGCCTGGCAAGCAGAAGTTCAGCGACGGCTTTCAGAGTTGGATTCTGGCTCAGTGAAAACGGTGCCCTGGGAATCGGTTCGAGCCCGAATTCTCAAGCGGCATCATGACTCACAAGGTTGAGCTTCACCCCGTTCTATTACCGCACGGCTGAACGCGTTTTATTCTGCCGCTCTTTGACCGCGCGGCCTACACTGGTATAGGTTGGTTATAGTACCCGCAAAGGAGGGTCGGCCTTTGAAAAAAGCTTTCGTTCTAGCACTCTCTTGCATATTCCTCTCATCAGTTTTTGCGAGTTCGCAGACACGCAGACGCAGCACTCCAACAAGGAGCGCACGGCCTTCGGTTTCCTATGCCGAAAAACAACAAGCTGAAATTCGCGCCGGCCGTCAGCAAATAGCGACTCAGATCAAAGTCCTATCTCAGTTCCTCTATCTGTTCGGAGGCGTCTCGAAGGGCATCGAAACCGCCGAGCAGGTGACCCGCAACCGCGAGGTGTCGTCGGTCGGCATGTCCGTCGAGCGGATCGAACAGAATAAGGCCAAGGTGAAAGAGAGCATCAGGAGCGTGCGGGCTGGCCTCGCGCAACTCGAGTCGAGCTTTCGTCTCAACCCGGTGCTTCAGACCTATTACCCGAACCTGGCGGGCGTGGCGGGACTTGGGCAGACAGCCGAGAGTCAGGCCGCGGCTAACAACTTCGATCAAGCGGGTAGATCGCTGATCGCGGCAGTCAATAAACTCGCGGACGCCCTGGTAGCGCTTCGCTGACGGCTCTCGTTGAAGTTCAGAGTACTAAGTTCAGAGTACAAGCTTCAGCTTGCCTGATATCGAGCCAGCAACCTAAAGGTTGAACTCTGAACCTAGCGTGACAATGCGACTATTTTTTGATCCGGAAGCGAACAGGTAGCGTCACTCAGGGAAGGCGCTCCGGAACACGGCCAACAACCGCTTGCCATTCAGGTTTCCTCCAACAAAGCCCTGGTACTTTTTGAGCTTAGGCTCGAGAAACTCTATGTTGTCGCAGTCCCAGCAAAGAGTCGCGTACACAACCAAGCTCGCACCCGAGAAGAACTTCATCGCATAGGCCGGGTTATGGCAAATCGCTGAATCTGAGACGTAATCTTGCGCTCGCCACAGCGACGCCACCTGCTGGGCCTCCCAGCCTTCGAGGACCTTGCCGGCCTTCATTTCTCCAGTCCACAAGTCACCGTTTCTTTCCAGCTCCAGCAACTCGATCTTATCTATCGACTGCAGTCCCGTCGTCATAGATTTCGCTTCTGCCTCGCGATGAAAACTGCTGTTCGCACTTCTACAATTGGTCCAACATAACAAAGTCGCGACAACCGTGAGCGACCAAATTCCTCGTTTGATGATGCGTGGGATCATGCCAACCCCTCCCTCCTCGCAATATCCGTGCGGTAGTGCAAGCCCTCGAAGCTGATCTTGCCGATCGCCTGGTAAGTTCGCGACCGCGCTCCTTCAAGGGTATTCCCGCGAGCGGTCACTCCCAACACGCGACCACCGGCGGTCAGAAACCTTCCGTCCTCATCTCGCAACGTGCCCGCGTGAAAGACGACAACGCCTGCGATCGACTTCGCTTCCTCGAGCCCGGCGATCGCCTTACCCTTTTCAAAGTCGCCGGGATAACCGCCCGACGCAGCTACAACGCAAACGGATGAATCACCACTCCAGTCGATCGAGGTCGATCCGATGCGGCCGTCAACTACGGCGTCGAGAATCTCAACCATATCGCTGTCGAGCCTCGCCAGCACGGCCTGAGTCTCAGGGTCTCCCAACCGGGCGTTGTACTCGATCAGCTTCGGCCCGTCGGTGGTCAGCATCAGGCCGGCGTAGAGAACACCGATGAACGGGCTTCCTTCGGCGCTCATCCCGGCAAGGGTCGGTTCGATGATCTCGCGCCTTACGCGAGCAAGCATCGCATCGTCGAGCAAACCCGGAGTCGAGAACGATCCCATGCCTCCGGTGTTAGGACCCTGATCGCCGTCGTAAACGCGCTTGTAGTCCTGGGCGGGAACTATCGTCTTGTAATCGCGCCCGTCGGTGAAGCTCATCAACGACGCTTCGCGTCCGACCAGACATTCCTCGAGAAGCACGCGCGAACCAGCTTCACCAAACACACGCTCGACCATCATCGAGTCGAGCGCCGCTTCGAATTCCGGTTGGTCGTTGACTATGCGCACGCCTTTGCCCGCTGCCAGGCCGTCGGCTTTTACGACAACTGGAAACCGGAACTGTTTTCTAAGCGCGTCGCGCGCCGATTCCGGCGAATCGCAAGCAACGAATCGCGCGGTCGGGATCGAGTGACGTGCGCAAAATTCCTTTGCGAAGATCTTGCTTCCTTCCAGACGCGCGGCCGCGGACGACGGGCCCACCAGGCGAAGGCCTCGCGCGTGGAAGGCTTCGGCGATTCCGGCGACCAGCGGAGCCTCCGGGCCGACGACGGTCAAGTCGGCTGCGATCGATTCGGCCAGAGTTGCAAGACTGATTGGATCGTTGACGCTGGCTGGCACGCACGTCGCGATTTCGGCGATGCCGGCGTTGCCCGGAGCGCAATAGAGTTTAGTAGTATGTGGGCTCGCCTTAAGTTTCCACGCTAGGGCGTGTTCTCGCCCCCCCGAGCCTATGACAAGTATTTTCATTCCTTGCGCTCTTTGTCTTGGCGTCTTTGCGAGTCTTTGCGCTCTTTGCGCGAAACTTGTTCTTATTCTTCCAGCCGATTCACCAATCTCACGATCCCGTCCTTGATCAGCGCGACATTGAAGTTAATCAACAACCCCAGCCTCTTGTCTGCGAATCGCAAATACGTCAGCACCTGTTTCTTATGAACCGGATGAAGCGCTTCTATCGACTTCACTTCGACGATGACCTTGTCTTCGACGAGCAGATCAGCCCTAAAACCTGCCTTGAACTGCAACCCGCGATAGACTACTGGGATCGGCTTTTGTCGATAGACGCTCAGGCCCCGCTTCCTTAATTCCGCCTCCATGATTCTTTCGTAGACGCTCTCAAAAGAGACCGGGGCCGAGATCCACATGGATGTGATATGCGGTGTCCACGATGATGTTTGCGATTTCGTTTTCGGTCATGGGTTACCTCCAGCTTCAAAGCCAGTGTTTCGGTCTACCCAGGACTAAGGGCGTTCTCGCGCGACACGTGAAGGTTCGCGCAAAAGACGCAAATGGTTTCGCGCAAAAAACGCAAAGACTCGCAAAGCGCGCTAAGAACCACCCGTCATCATCAGGCCGATCTGCTCTTCGCTTACTGTCTTCGGGTCGGCCTCGCCGACTATGCGCCCCTCGTAAATCACAACTACGCGATCACTCAGGCTCAACACTTCATCGAGCTCGGCCGACACCAATAGCACTGCCGCGCCTGCGTCTCGAAGCTCAATCAGCTTTCGGTGAACGAACTCCGTTGCCCCGATATCCACTCCTCGAGTCGGCTGCGCCACCAGGATCAACCGCGGCTTGATGTCGAACTCGCGTGCGACTATCAGCTTCTGTTGATTGCCGCCCGACAGCGCGCGCGCCGGCAGCGTTATGTTGGGCGGCCGCACGTCATACTCACGCACCAACCGCTCGGCGCGCTCGACAATCACATCGTGGTTCAAGAGCACCGCGCCTGAAATCGGGCGATCGCGATGCACCCCGAGTATGCTGTTGGCGGCAAGATCGAACGAAAGCAGCAGCCCCCGCCGATGACGATCCTCGGGAATATGAGCTATGCCCCGCCGCTTACGTTGCCGCGGATCGAGCTCGTCGATGCGCGTGCCTTCAAGCAGCACCTCTCCCTCGCTTGCTTTGCGCAGGCCGGCGAGTACCTCTATCAGCTCAGTCTGCCCATTACCTTCGACGCCGGCGATCCCGAGCGTCTCTCCGCCGCGCACCTCGAATGAAACGTCATCAAGAATCGCATTGCCCTCAGCGCCGCGCAGCTTGAGCCCTCGGACACTCAGGACCGGGTCCCGCGGCTTTGCTTCTTCTTTCTTGACTCTCAGCAAGACCTCGCGTCCGACCATCAGTCGCGCAAGGCCCTCGGCCGTAGCTTCGGTTGTCGGCAGGTTCCCGACGACCTTGCCGTCGCGCATCACGGTGATGTTGTCCGAGAGTGCGAGCACTTCGGCGAGCTTGTGGGTGATGATGACGATAGTCTTGCCCTGATCGCGCAGGCTGCGGAGGATGGCAAACATCTCGGCGACTTCCTGGGGAGTGAGCACCGCAGTCGGTTCATCGAGTATCAGGATTCGAGCGCCGCGGTAGAGCGTCTTCAATATCTCGACGCGTTGTTGTTGCCCAACCGACAGATCTGCGATGCGCGCGTCGGGCTCGATCTTCAAACCGTACTGCCCGGATATTTCCCGCACTCGAGCCCGGGCTTTGCGGTAGTCGATTGCCAGACCGCTCGTTGGCTCGGCGCCGAGCACTATGTTTTCGGTGACTGTGAGCGGCTCTACCAGCATGAAGTGCTGATGCACCATGCCGAGCCCCAGCTTGATCGCATCGCCGGGTTTGTCGATTGCGCGCGGCTTGCCGTCGATAAGAATCTCGCCCTCATCGGCCGCATAAAAGCCGTAGAGGATGTTCATCGCGGTCGACTTTCCAGCGCCGTTTTCGCCTATGATCGCGTGGATTGACCGATCGGGAATGGCGAGACTGATGTGATCGTTAGCCAGCACTTCACCGAACCGCTTGGTGATGCCGCGCATCTCGACCGCGTATTCTGGTTGTTTGCTCATATCCGGTTTTTCAAGAGATTGAAAGAGGCGTAATAATAATTGAAAGGCCGAGCGATGGGAAGTGATGGGTTCAGAGTTCCGGGTTCAGGGTTCGGGGTTTCTGGTTTCTAGTTTCTGGTTTCTGGTTT
>JBBPIG010000021.1:0-111189 GCA_038040445.1 Acidobacteriota bacterium
CTGATATAAGTCTGGGTCCGTCGTTGATTCCTCCTTTTTTCTTTGGTGGGCCTATTCCTGTGCCCGAGCTGCCACCCAGTGAGCCGGAACCTTTACCTGAGCGGGACCCGCAGCAAAACGATCCATGCGAAATGCTTAAGGCTGCGGCCCGAGCGCACGTTGACAAACTGCTTGCAAGGTCAGGGCTGGATCAATTCATTCGGGATAAGCAAATCTCGGAATCGGGAAAAGGTTATATTCTGAAGTTCTCTGATTTGCAGGCCGCACAAGACTACGTAAGAAACAGTGGATACTTCAACGGAGGCGGAAGTTTTGGCTCAGCTTTCCATGTAGGTGAACTGCAACGGCTCGGTGACACAGGTCCATTTTCGGATTTTAGGTCTTTCACTGGCTCCTCGGGCCTAGGGAAACGCAGCCTTCAGGTGACCTTTGGAACACTATTCGCTTATCTGGATACAGACAAGTTTAACTACCGGCAGGATCTGGTGGGGTTCTTCGGACACACTTTTGGCGAAGTGTTGCCGCATCTGGTGAAGAAGATAATTAAGAAGGGAGGTTGCTGATGAAAGGGCTATTCCCCTTACTCGCGACTATGATAGTCATGGTTGCTACGCCGCAGGCGGCTATCATGAACAACCAATCTAAGGATGACATTTCGCTGGAAAGAGCAAAGCATCTCTGGGAGATGGCTGTTGCCGCCAAAGGGGGGCGGGAACGGCTGGATGCTGTTAAGAGCATAGCTATCACGCAGGACTTCGGTGGAAGGGGCCGGTCAACCGAGCTCTGCGTGTTTCCAGACAAGTACTGGGCTTGGGAGGATCGCAGGCCGAGTAAGCTTGGCTTGGCGGCTGAGATGAGGAATTTCGAACGGAACATTGGCTATTTCGTTGTTGGGTATTTGCCGAATGACCCGAAGAAATCTGAACTGAAACCGGAAGATAGAGCAAGTTTCAGAAACCCTCAGTTGATATACCTCCTCGAGACTAAATGGTTCAAGCCCGAGGTGCTCAGAGCGTACAAAGATAATCTGGGGTTGCATTCCGTGGATGTTGTCGAGACTAGGGTAGGTAAGTTTCGCATAGCCGTTTTCCTGGACACGAAGACCCATCTGCCCGTGCGGGTAGGATACTTTAGTAACTACGTTGACAAAATATTCACTTGGTACGGGCTGTCCGATTATCACGAAGTCAACGGCATACTGGTACCCCACTCAATCAGCTATGACGGGAGCCGAAACATCCCCGTCCAAGTCGAGATCAATGTCGATTACGACCCCGCCGTCTTTGAGCGACCACCGCGAATTGATGATGGGCCATACCAATGGCGACCCAAAAGCTCAAAGCCAGCTAACAGTTCTGCGCGTCGAGTCTGAAAAATAAAGAGGAATACTTAAGAGAAGACGGGCTGGTGATGAAAAGGTTACTCCATGTATTTGTAGTTATGATAGTCCTGTCGGTTACGCTGCGGGCAGCTATTAGGAATAACCAATCAAAGGATGATAACCCGTCGGAAAAAGCGAAGCAGCTTTGGGAGATGGCTATCGCGGCCAAGGGTGGGCGAGAGCGGTTGAAAGCAGTTCAGAGCATAGCAATCACGCAGACCTTTTCGGGACGAGGGCCGACAACAGAACTCTGTGTATTCCCGGATAAGTACTGGGTCTGGGAGGATCGCATGCCAACTAAACTCGGCTTGGCTGCCGAGGTGAGGAATTTCCAGCAAAACGTTGGCTACTTTGTCGTTGGCCACTTGCCAAATGACCCGAAGAAGTCTGAACTGAAGCCGGGAGCTAGATGGCCTATCACTGAGTGCCAACTCATAAACCTACTTGAAACCAATTGGTTTAAGCCTCAGCTCCTCACGTCGTACAGGGGTAACCTAGGCTCCAACGCTGTTGATATTGTCGAGATCAAGGTAGATCAGTTTCGCACAGGCGTTTTCCTTGACTCGAAGACTCATCTGCCGGTTCGTATAGGATACTTCCTGCGCGATACGGGCGACCGAATCTTTAAGTCGTATGGGCTGTCTGATTATCGCGAGGTGAAGGGCATTCTAGTGCCTCATTCAATCAGCTACAATGGCGGCCGCAGTATACCGCTGAAGATCGAAATAAATGTCGACTATGATCCTGCCATCTTCGAGCGGGCACCGCGCATCGCTGATGGGGCCGAACAGTGGCGGGCGAAACGCTAGAAGGATTCACGGCACTTCTTTATGTTAATTCGTGATGATCGAAAGGTAGGCCGTTGCAGCACGGTGGCGATCTTGTCGCTCTTAGTCGCGAGTTTGGCATCGGCACAGATGGATGCTCGCACCCGTCCGTGTCTCGAGCTAAGTGGGAGTATCATTGACGGACAATCAAAGGGCGAAAGTTCCCTCGAAAGAGCAAAGCAACTCTGGGAGATGGCTATCGCGGCCAAGGGTGGGCGAGAGCGGTTGAAAGCAGTTCAGAGCATAGCAATCACGCAGACCTTTTCGGTAAGAGGGTCGTCAACAGAACTCTGTGTATTCCCGGATAAGTACTGGGCCTGGGAGGATCGCAGGCCATCCAAGCTCGGCTTGGCAGCCGAGGTGAGGAATTTCCAGCAAAACGTCGGCTACTTTGTCGTGGGGCACTTGCCAAATGACCCGAAGAAGTCTGAACTGAAGCCGGAAGCTAGATGGCCTCTAACTGAGTGCCAATTGCTCTATCTACTTGAGACGAGATGGTCCGCGCCCGAATTGCTCAAGGCATCCCGGAGCAAAGTGGGATCGACGGATGTTGATGTACTGGAGGTCAAGATAGATCCCTTCCGCGTTGCTGTTTATCTTGATTCGAAGACCCCCCTTCCTGTTCGCATAGGATACCTCAGCAAGTACACCGGCAAGATTTTTCAATGGCACGGGTTCTCCGATTACCGTGAGGCTAATGGCATCTTCCTGCCACACACAATCAGCTATGACGGGGACCGGAGCATCCCCTTGCAGGTGGAGATCAACGTCCATTATGACCCCGCCGTGTTTGAACGGCCGCCGCGAATCGACGAGGGACCATTCCAGTGGCGCGCCAAAGGCGTAAAGCCAACCTCGAACAATTCTGCGCCGCCCAAGCCTGATGACGGGATCAATCCAAAGCAAATCCAGCAGGCCATCAATCAACTCCACCAGAAGGATGAGAACGTGTACATCGAAGGGAGAGATCTATTGCTCCGCGCCGGACCCATTGTAATCCCCGCATTAACAGATGCGACCAAGGGCAAGCGCGGAGAACAACGGTACAGACTAGCTTCGATCTTGCTAGAGCTTGATGAGGAGAACGAGACCGCCGTAAATGCGTTTCACGAGTTGCTGCTGGACAGGGACGAGGACGGGCTGTTGCGAAGACATTCAGCTTTTCAGCTTGCGAGTTGCAATAAGGGCATAATGGTTCTTATCAGTCTGCTGAAAAACAAGGATGTTTTTGTGAGGCGCAGCGTGCTGTTCGCCTTTGATGAGTTGACAGAACAAAGCAAGATACCTGACCTAGTCAAGAAGGCTGTTCCGCTTCTGAAGGAATTGTTGAAAGACTCGGATGAGATAGTAAGAGGAATGGCGGAAGAAGTTCTTGAGCAGATTACTGCAACAAAGAGCAACAACTCTGCTTGTAACACCGGCTGAACGAATTAGCCAACACAGACTTTTCGGCCGCTCCGAAACACCCACCCCAGTCTTCGTCTCTGAGCGGTGTGACTTACACGACGATGTTATCGGGGGCATGAAATGATGGTCAGTGAAGCCGCGATAGTACTTACTCGTTTTCTGTCTCTAATCGAGCCTTCTCAGGCTCATTAGCGCAAGTGGCTCTTTCAGGTCAGAACGGCAGCGGCTCTACGGCGGGCAATGCCGCGCAGTTGATGAGCGTCAGTGGGACGATCAACGGCACAACGGAGAGTGCGGGCTTCACCTATGACCTGCAGGGACGCCTGGCTACGTCGAGCCAGACCAGCAATGGAGCAAGTGCGCAGCGGCGATTTGCCTACGACCGCTGGGGCAACCGCACTACTGCGTGGGATGCGGTGACCGGTGGAAATCAGATTCAGACGGTGACGTTGCAGCAGAGTGGCGGCGTGCCGACTAATCAGATCGCGACAGTGAATGCGGTTGGCTTCAGCTATGATGCGGCGGGCAACGTGACTAATGCCGGATCACACAGCTACACGTACGACGCAGAGAATCGGGTAGTAAGCATCGACGGAGGGGCAGCGCAGTATGCGTATGATCACCGAAACTGGCGAGTGAAGAAGATAGCATCTGGAGCTACAACGCACTACGTGATATCGAGATCAGAACCGGTCATGATAGTTCCGGCGAACGCTTCGAGATCCCATCGACGTGGAAGGCCGGTAAGCTATTCCAAATGCTATACTATGGGACTCATAGACGGTGAAGATCCGACCTATCTTCAAAGAACTGCGGCAACTATAGACAAATGATCCGCGATATAGGACGAAGCCCTATTACTGGTGTGGCTTCGTTGTGGTAGGCGAAGGCGGCGGGAGTGCTCCGTGCCGCGCCACGATCTGACTGTCTCCAGCAGCTTCTTTACACGCTCATTATTCGGCTGATCTATGAGATGAGTTTGAAACTCTCGCTCAGCCTCGTCGAGCAACCCGGTCTCAGCGTACAGTACCCCCGCGCCGCATGCGAGACTGTGCCATTTATCCTACGATTCAGTTCAGCTACCAGTGCCTTCTCCATTACCCTGAATTCCGCACGAGCTGGCACAGCCGGTGCACTCCAAAACTAACCGATTCTCTTGAACCGTCGCGCCTTGAACTCGTAGCGCGGGAGGCTGCCCGTCGCCGCCTGTTCAACGCTGACCCGAATGCTGTACTGCGTTCGGAACGCATGAGTCAGTAAGCGCGCGGTATCGTCGAAAGAAGCCGCCGTTTCAATCCTGATAGACAAATCATCCATACCAGCGACCCGGCGGATGTTCACTTCGTACTCCGAGATGTTTCGCAAGCTGCGAATCAAGTCATCAATCGCGCTCGGATACAGATTGACTCCGCGCACTATGATCATATCGTCAGCGCGACCTACCACGCCGCCCTTGATCCGAGCGAACCCCCTTCCGCAATCGCACGGCTCGGTTGTCAGCTCGACCAGGTCTCCAGTCCGATACCGCAGCACCGGCATCCCTGCGCGGCCAAGGTTCGTTATCACAAGCTCACCGCGCTGACCTTCGTCGATTGACGCGCCGCTTTCAGGGTCGATCATCTCGAAGATGAACTCGGCCTCGTTTAAATGGATCGCCCCGGTTTGAGCTTCGCAGTCAAAAGCCCACGCGCCGGCTTCGGTCGCGCCCGCGTGATCGAAACAAGTCGCGCCCCACGCCGCTTCAATCGCGCGCTTGACGTTCGGCAGGCTTGCGCCCGGCTCGCCGGCATAGATGCCTATTCGAATTGCCGACGAGTGCAAATCAATTCCGAGCACCCGCGAAACCTCGGCGAGACGCAGCGCATAGGTCGGTGTGCAAACGATCACCGTCGCCCGATTGTCCAGTAGACACTGCAGCCGCTGTTCGGAATTCATGCCGCCGCCCGAAATACACATTGCGCCGATATGCCGCGCGCCCGAGATCGCCGTCCAGTGGCTGATGTAAGGCCCAAACGAGAACGCGCAAAAGACGATGTCATCCGGGGTCACGTCGGCAGCGCGATAAACATATCCCCAACAGCGCATCCACCAGTCCCAATCCTCTTTGGTGTCGAGGCACTTCAGCGGCCGCCCTGTCGTGCCCGAAGTCTGGTGAAAGTAGCGATAGCGCGAGAGCGGGTAAGTGAGCAGTCTCCCAAACGGCGGATGCTCGAGCTGTTCGTCGACCAGTTCTTGTTTGGTGGTGAATGGGAATCGGCGCAAGTCGTCCCCGCGCTCGATGCGTGTAAGGTCAAATCCGGCGGCGCGAGCTTTTTCTTGATAAAACTGGTTGGTACGCAGCTCGCCCGTCAGAGCGCGAAGCCGTTCGTCCTGTAGCTCGCGAAGCTGGTCTGGTGAAAGCGTCTCGAGCCGGCGATCATAAAAGTGCGCTTCGTTTGTCACTCCGTCCCTCTCGTTGAAAGACCGCCCATCGCATTCTGGATCAATGCTATCGCGACCACGGCGGCGGTCTCAGTCCTCAAAACCCGCGGACCAAGGGTGACTGATTTGCAACCAAACTCGTTTAACAGTGCCAGCTCTTCATCGCTCCATCCGCCTTCTGGTCCGACTAGCGCGACGACGGGGCTCCCGTTCGATATCCCGTCGAGCGCATCGGTCAACGTAACGCCGCCTCTTTCGCTGAAAAGCAGCAGTGCTCGGTGAGTCTGAGAAGAAAGGGCAGGTGAGCTCCGAACCGGCGGCGATTGGTCGCTGTCGCTGAAAAACTCCTGAAGAGTGCGTGGAGCGGTTATCTCCACAAGCTTGCGGCGGCCGCATTGCTTCAGCGCTTCGAGCGATATTCGCCGCCATCTCTCGACCCGCCTGGTTCTCTGTTGATCGTCGAGCCTCACGTCTGCGTATCGAGTCACCAGCGGCGCGATCCGGCTGACACCCAGCTCGGTCGCCTTCTGAATTATGAAGTCGAACTTCTCCCCTTTGGCCAGCGCGTGAGCAAGAGTTAGATGAAGCGGTGACTCGACAATATCGCAGAGCGCATCCGTGATTTCCAACTGTGCGTAGGTGTCCTTCAAGCTGCGAAAGCTGCACTTGTACTCGTTGCCACAGCCGTCAAAGACGAAGGCCTCATCCCCGGGGGTCATCCGCAGCACGTGCATCAAGTGGTGCGTTTCGTCCGCTGAAAGAGTTACGATCTCCGCTTCGATGCTGTCGGGCGGTGCGTAGAATCTTCGACGCGCCATTCTTTCTCTCCCTGGGAGCGCAGGCATCCTTGCCTGCCTTTTTCCGCTAACGGCTATTCTCTTTTCTGCGCAACGCGATGCAGGCCCTGGGAGCGCAGGCATCCTTGCCTGCCTTTTTCCGCTAGCGGCTATTATCTTTTCTGCGCAACGCCATGCAGGCAGGGATGCCTGCGCTCCCAGGTGCAAGCTAAGCTCTTCGCGCGATGAGCGCACACCACTCGCCCGCGTGCCGCCGTTCAATCACTCTGCAACCGGCGGCGCCGAGCGAGAGCTCAACATCCTCGGCGAGCTCACTGAGTACGCCTGACAGTATCATCAGACCTTCGGGAGCGAGGCAACCCGCAAGTTCAGCCATCAAGGCGACGATGACTTCTGCCGTCAAATTCGCTACTACTACATCGAACGCCTGACCGGTCAGACCTAAATCATGGCCCGGCTGCCCTTCGATCAATTCGATGGAGCCCGAGACGCCGTTGATCGCGACGTTCTCGCGCGCGACTCCGACCGCTTGCGGATCAACGTCGATTGCGACTACACGCGAACCGGCCGCGAGCGCCGCCGCCGCAATCGCAAGTATCCCTGTCCCGGTTCCTACATCCAGCAGGCTGCCCCCGTGCCAGTAGCGTTCGATTGCTTCCAAACACAGCCGCGTAGTCTCGTGTGTCCCGGTGCCGAAGGCCATGCCGGGATCGATTTGAATCACCACCCGGCCCTCGCTCTTGTCGGGGAGCTTCCAGGATGGCGCGACAACCAGCCGGCTGCCGATCTCAACAGCTTCGAATCCTTCTTTCCATTTCTGCATCCAGTCCTGTTCTGGAACTGGCGAAATGGAACAACTGCTCAGCGCATCGCGCCGTCCGGTTCGCGCGAACTCGGCTTCAACTCCCCGTTTGATATCGTCCGCGTTTACGGCGCCATCGAAGTACGCGCCGAGCTTCACCGCATCAGCGCTCTCCTCGAGCGTGACGATCCCGGTTGACCCGAGGTCGAAGAGTAGCGCGCTTGCCTCTTCTTCGGCATCTCGCGAGACATCGAGCGTGACGAGCCACCAGTGAGGATTGCCGATTGCCGATTGCCGATTGCCAGAATTTCCGATTGCCGATTGGCGATTGTCGATTGGAGAGCTCATACGTTGAATGATGCCTTGCGCTTAACTGCCTCACAACGGAATTCAATCGGCAATCGGAAACCACCGAATCCTCAATCGGCAATCGCCAATCGGAAATCACCGAATCGCCAATCGTCAATCGGAAATCACCGGATTCCCAACTCATCAAGTGTGCGTTCGTCGTCGCGCCAGCGCTCGCGCACCTTCACGAACAGATTCAGGAAGACATGCCGGCCGAGCAGCTTCTCGATATCCGCGCGAGCGGCGGTACCGATGTCCTTCAGCCGGGCGCCGGCTTTCCCGATTACGATGGCCCGGTGCGACGGCCGCTCGACGTAGATCAAACAGTGAATCCTGGTGATGCCTTCGGTCTCCTCCCAGCGTTCGGTCACGACGGCCGTGACGTACGGCAATTCTTCGCCGGTCACTTGAAGAATCTTCTCGCGCACAAGTTCGGCGGCGAGCACTCGCTCGGGCTGATCGGTCATCTCGTCTTCGGGATATAGCTGCGGGCCGGCGGGCAGATATTCGAAGACCCTGGGGACCAGCAACTCGACTCCATCGCCGGTTAGCGCCGAGAGCGGAATGACTTCGGCAAACTCTTGCTCGCCGGTATAACGCTCGATCAGCGGAAGCAACTGCTTCTTGTCGCGCAGCGCGTCGACTTTGTTAGGCAGCAGGAACGCGCGAGTGCCGGCCCGCTTCAACATATCGAGCACGAACTGATCGCCGCGCCCCATCGGCTCTGTCGCGTCGATGATCAGCAAGATCAAGTCGACGGTCGAAAGCGCGTCGGTAACGATAGCCATCATCCGGCGGTTGAGCCTGTAACCGGGTTTGTGTATGCCGGGGGTGTCAAGAAAAACGATCTGGCCTTCCCCGCGAGTCAACACCCCGGCGATGCGCGTGCGAGTCGTCTGAGGCTTGTCCGAGACGATCGCGATCTTTTCACCGATGATTGCGTTGAGTAGCGTGGACTTGCCCGCGTTGGGACGCCCGATCAATGCGACGACTCCGGACTTGCGGTGGTCGTATTCTAATCTATCCACGCCAGTCCCCGAGTAACTTTCGCGTCTGTACGATCTGGCCAAGATGATACGCGTTGTGGTCCGCTACCAACAGTATCTGCCTGAGATACGTCCGCCAGTCGCCGTGAGGGACCTTGGCTGTTAAATCCACTTCCGAATCCTGAATCAGTTTGATCAATTCTTCGAGGCCGGTGGCGAATCCATCAACCGAAGCTTGCCACATCGCATCTGTCACGCTTTCGGTCCTGGTGGGCCAATATCCTTCGGGCCACTCGGGCGACTTCCACGAAGGGTCCAGCGTGTATCGCAAAATATCTTCCTGCGCGATCCGCAAGTGCTCGAGCACTTCCCAAACCGAATGCACATCTGCGCCAGGGCGAACATTGCGAAGCTTGGGATTGACATCGGCCAGCGCCGTTTCGGCTTTGACGCGCGCCTCGCCGCCGCGAAGCAGCTTTACCAGTTGCTCGCGCAAAACAGAATCTGTCATGTAACACCTCGCTCTGAAATAACTACTCGCCGATTTGCTTGGGAGTCAGCAGCCAGGCGAGTCGTCCTTTTCCATCTTCCACATCTTCCCAGTGATCGATTTGAAACTCTATGCGGGCGAGGGCGGCCGTTGGCATTCGCTCGTTCGAGCCAGTCAACCGCTCGAGCAAATCTTCAAAGCCGGGATTGTGCCCGACCAGCAAAGCGCAAAAGCTGCCGTCCTCCAGACGCCTAATCAGCTTCATTAGCTCGGCAGACGAAGCTCCGTATATCGCTTCGTCAAATCGGGGTTCGCCGTCAAGCTTCGCCGCTTTCATCACATCTAGAATGGTCGCCTTAGCGCGAGCGGCCGGCGAACTGATAATCAAGTCGGGCAACGGGCCGCGCTTCCGAAGCGCCTTGCCAACTCGCGGAGCGTCGCGCTTTCCGCGCGCCGCCAGCGGACGGTCGAAGTCGCGCAGCGAAGAATCGCCCCAATCTGATTTAGCGTGTCGCAGTAGTAGCAGGGTCTTCATAGCGGTGCCTCCCGCGTTATGGTTCTAACATGCTAATGCATGCGCTGCTTTGGCAGAAGCCTGCGCGGCAGTATCAGAATAAGTCAGTCCTTCTTCGCGGGTCGCCGGGTTGGCATAGCGTGTCAGCCTACGCGGCTCTTGTGCGCGCGGTCAACTCGCCCCGCCTCGTGGCGAAATGTTAGGATCATCATCGATTGGTAACCGCTTATGACTGACCTAACGGGCAACACTTTCTTTGAAGGCCCCTCCGGACGACTCGAAGCCATCCTCAAAGAACCAGCTCCGCCGGTAACTCGCGCAGCCATCGCGTGCCATCCGCATCCACTGTTTGGTGGGACGATGCATAACAAGGTGGTCTTCCGAATCGCCCGCGCGTTCGAGGATGCGGGTTTCGCAGTGCTTCGGTTCAACTTCCGTGGCACGGGTCGAAGCCAGGGCGAACACGACAGTGGGCGGGGTGAACAGGATGACTTATGGGCCGCGATTGAGTTTATTGAAGAGAAGTATCCCGACGCTGAAATCTGGCTCGCGGGCTTTTCGTTCGGCTCCGCGGTGATGCTTCGGGCGGCGGCTTGCGATGACCGCGTGCGAGCTTTCGTGGCAGCGGGAGTTCCGGTTTCGAAGTACGACTTCACCGAGATCGGCCGGTGCAACAAGCCGAAGCTATTCGTTCAAGGATCGCTTGATGAGGTCGGATCAGTCGAGGATTTGGCGAAGTTGTTCGCCGCGCTGGATGAGCCGAAGCAACTCAAGATAATCGAGGGTGCGGATCATTTCTTCGAAGGTCATCTCGCGGAGCTGTCGCAAGCTGTTTCAAGTTTCATCGGATTTGTCGATTCGATCCAGTAGCCGCGTACCGCTTCCTATCGCTAGACTCCGATACTTGCAATACTAGGGCCTTGCTTGCCTAATGCTCGCCCTATCAACTACATTGTTCGAGGCGCTGAATAGTACGAATTCAAATCGATTTAAACTCATGACAAACCCAAAACCGATAAAAGTGCTGAAGCTCGCTGCGATTCTATTTGTAGCCGGATTTGCTTTCTTCGTGCAGCCGCGGAAGTCCTCTGGCGCAACGCCGATCCAATCCGCGCGCTTGTTCGAGATCGCCGGAATTGACATGCCGCTCGAGAAACGCGTTGGCGTCGACGACGGAGCGGCGTTCGTCGTGCACTTCGCCGGCGACACGCGGGGGAGTCTCGACTCCTGCGGCTGAAAACCGCCCCGTTTCGGGGGACTGACACGGCGTGTCAGCTACTTAAAATTGTTTCGCGAGCGACTGGGCCAGATACCTTCGCTGCTGGTCGACACCGGAAACTTCATGTCGGACGAGCGAAGCGCGCACGGCAGTCTTCGCCCGGACGCGGTAGCAAAAAACGACTGGGTGTTGAAGGCTTATAGCCAATTCCCGGTCGATGTAGCAAATGTCTCCTCACACGATCTACGTTACTTCTCGACCGTGCTCGCAGAACCGGAGCTCACCCGTCGCCTGGAATCTGAGCCACTACTCGACCGGCTCGTATCTGCCAACATCGTGAGCGAGTCCCCTGGTTTTGTGGCGCCACATCCCTTCATCGTCCGCGAGTTGCCTTCCAGACAGCCGGGCTCGAAGCCGATACGGGTGGCTTTCATCGGGCTTACCGAAACCTCACCATCGCCGCCCGCAGGTCTCAAGTTTATTGACCCTGCGGAGGCAGCCAGGCGCACAATCCCCGAAGCTCGAAAGCGGGCGAATCTGGTCGTGTTACTCGCGAAGGCTAGCTCGGAAGAGGCCGCGCGGATCGCCCGGGAGGCGCCGGGCATTGACGTCATAATTGCGGGCAACGGGTTGTCGCTCGAGCAGAATTTCACGCCTCCCTTCTACGTCGCCCAGACGCTGATAGTCTTCACGCCGTTCGAAACGAGACTGCTCGGTGAGCTTCGCTTCTATCAAACCGCTCCGGGCAAGTTTTCTACCAGGCAGCGCTTTATCGCGTTGGATGAGACATCGATTCCCGAGCACCCTGCGGCGAAGCAATTGGTCGACGCGGCGAACAGCGCCGAAACTGCGGCGCGCAACAACTCAAAGAAGCTTTTGGAGAATTGGCTGGCAAGCGGCAACGCACGTGTCACCAGCAAATCGCCAAACCCAGATTCCTCGAGAGGCGAGTCATCACCCGGCGTCCCAAGCACCTCTTGCAACCAGTGTCACCTCGCCCAGTTCATGAAATGGGTCAACAGCGCTCACGCACATGCGAGCAATTCGCTTCAAACGCGGGGGAACGAGTTCGAACCAAGCTGTCTCGACTGCCATGGAACCGGGTTCAAAGCGGCGAGTGCCGCCAACAAAGTCGAGCTGGCGAGATTTCAGAATGTGCAATGCGAACAATGTCACGGCCCGGGCAGCAATCACGTTGCGAAGCCTGGAAAGGGGTACGGCCGCGTTGCCGATATGAAGACAGCGTGCGGAACTTGTCACACTTCTGAGACCAGCCCGGGATTTGATCTTCATGCCGCGTGGGCAAAGATCAAACACTAAAAAACTATCCGTTCTGCATTGGCCTCTTACCCTTTACCTGTTTGTTCCGCGATGTGCATCTCGCGCAGCTTGAACTTCTGCACCTTGCCTGAGGCGGTCATCGGGAAGGAGTCGACGAAACGAATTTGTCGTGGGATTTTGAAGCGCGCGATGCGTCCGTTGCAGAAGTCCCGAATCTCGTCGAGGGTCGCCGTCTCGCCTTGTTTCAGTTTGATTGCCGCGGCGACCTCTTCCCCCACCCGTTCATCCGGGACTCCGTAAACATAGACGTCGACAATCTTCGGATTGCCGCGCAGGAGGTCCTCGATCTCTTTCGGCGCAATGTTCTCGCCGCCCCGAATAATCAACTCCTTTATTCGGCCGGTGATTCTGACATAGCCCTCAGAATCCATCGTAGCCTGGTCGCCGGTGTGCAACCATCCATCTTCGTCGATCGCTTCTGCTGTCGCCTTCGGGTTGTTGTAGTAGCCCTTCATCACGTTGTAGCCCCGGCAGCATAGTTCGCCGACAGTGTTACCTCCGCATTCCTCACCGGTTGCCGTATCTACGATCTTGACTTCGACTTCGGGCAGCGCGCGACCCACGGTCTGGGTACGAAGCTCTACGCTGTCGTCGCGCGGCGTCAACGTGATGCCGGGCGATGCCTCCGTAAGCCCATATGCGATGGCCAGCTCGGTAAGGTGCATGCGCTCCATGACCTTGCGCATCAGCGGCTCCGGGCAGAGCGCCCCGGCCATTATGCCGGTCCTCAGGCTCGACATATCGAAGTTGTGATAATCCAGTTGCTCGAGCTCGGCGATGAACATCGTCGGCACCCCGTAAAGCGTCGTGCATCGCTCGGCTTCAATGTATTGAAGAACGCGCAGCGCGTCGAAGGTTTCGAGCGGCACTAGCGAAGCCGCGTGGGTGTACGCGCCCAGCACACCGATCACGCAGCCAAAGCAGTGAAAGAACGGTACCGGCACGCAGAGCTTGTCATGCGGCGTCAGCGCGAGCCCTTCTGCAAGCCAGTATCCGTTGTTGACTATGTTGCGGTTGGTAAGCATCACGCCCTTCGGGAACCCGGTCGTTCCAGACGTGTATTGCATGTTGATTACGCTGTCGAGGCCTTGTGTTGCGATGCGTGCCTCCAATTGTTCGTCAGTTATTGTTTCGGACCGGGAGAGCAGCGAATCATAGCGAATCATTCCACCGGGATGTTCGTCGCCGATGTAGATCAAGTTGCGGAGAAACGGCAGCCTCGACGAGCGCAGCGCTCCTTCGTCGGACTCGCGCAACTCAGGCACTATGTCGTAGATAGTTTCCACATAATCGACATCGCGAAAACCCGCGACGGTTATCACAGTGCAGCTCTCGGACTGTTTGAGCAAGTATTCGATTTCAGCGCCACGCAGACTTGTGTTGACAGTGACAAGCACCGCTCCGATCTTCGCCAGCGCGAACTGCAGCACAACCCACTCGGGTATGTTCGGGGCCCACAGCGCTACGCGGTCACCGGTTTCGACGCCCAGGGTAAGCAAGCCCTTGGCAGTTTTGCGAGCGAGCCATTCAAGCTGGCTGAAATCGTATCGCAAGCCGCGGTCGGGATAGATCAACGCCTCGTTCTGCGGATAGTCCCGCGCAAGCAGCGTGAGTAGCTCGCCCACCCCAACGTCTCGGTACGCACGAGGTTTTTCAAAAGCTTCGCTACTGACCATGGCCGTTCCTCCCAAAGCCGGATCTGACCGATTTCTTAAGCGCTCATTCATCACTGATCTCATCGTCCTGGGGCAATGAGCCGAAGTATCTCAACCAGCCATCAAGATCGCCCATTTCAAACTGTTCGCCGTCCTCGGTTTTCGGTTTCAATTCGATGATGCGCTCGATCTGCTTTCTGAATTCGCCTGACCGGACCACCGACGCTCCTCGCGATCTGACTAGAAAAGCCAGGTGACGATCAGAGGTGACCACGGTCAGACCGCGCGAGTCCGGCGAAGTTTCGACGAGGCGTTCGATCCGCGCGTCGGCATTAGATCCTCGCTCGGCATACAATACCTTCACGCCGTGAAAAGCTGATCCTTCAGGAACTTCGCTGTCGGCGCCTCCGTCAAAGACTACAGTCACACGAGCCTTCTTCGCTGTGGCGAAGGCTGCCAGCTTTTCGAGCAGCGCTCTTCGAGATTTTGATTTGTCGCGGTGCCACCCAGGCGTCTGGCCCATTACATTGTTGCCATCAACGATATAGGCCATAGACCCGCAACTGTCCCTTCCGCGTCGGGAATTCTAGCCCGAGTCTAGTTGGATTGAAAGGCAAGCACCGAACCCGTGAACAAAGCCCAAAGGCGCCGAGTGCCTAAACGTGAACCTGGCACTCGGCGCCTTGAGATTTTCACACACTGTTTTTGGATCTTTATGGTCGGCGAGGCGACGGTCTTTCCCGCTCAGAGCTGCGCGCGCCTCCGCCCATAGTTCGAGATGGGGTAGGAGGAGGTTGATTGCCGCCGACGGCGCCTCTCCCACCTCCACTTGAGCCAGCGCCACCCGAGCTGCTGCCGTTGCCCGAACCACCCCCAGTGCTGGGTTGACCACCTCGGTTTCCGTCGCTGGGCCAACCGCCGTTGTTGTACCGCGGCCCATAATAGTTGTACCAGTACGGATTGCAGACAGCGTAGGTCCCCCCATACGGTGATCCGAACCCCCCAGTGTAAGGCAGGAACGTGTAGCACCGGCAAAACGGATCGTAAATCCAGGAGTTGTACAAAAGCGATATGCCGAGGCTGCGCCTCATGCCTTTATTGGACAGTCTGCTGTTTGTTGCGATCAGCGCTCTCGCTCGCTCCTTGCTCCAATTATCCAGCTCATCCACTTCCTGCTTTTTCAACTTGGCAATAACCGCCGTGTCGCCATCTACCACCGCTCTCTTGCCTTCTTTGATAGTCGAATTGCCGACGAAGACTCGGCCTCGGCGGACCGCAACCTCGGCCTTCGCGTCCGTTCCGACATTGAATCGATAAAGCCCGGCGCGCACGATCTCAAACTTTGCCTTGGGGGTTTCGACCCTTATCGAGGCATCGAGCGCCGACGCCTCGATTATAGCCGAGCCCCGCAAGAGCTTGATGGTGTTGGTGGTGTAGCCGTCAAACAAGAAGACGAACTCGCTCCCCTCGCCCAGACGCAGATAGCAGCCGGGGTTAAGCAGTATTTCGGCGCGCCCCGTTGAGCCGGTCTTCACGCTATCGCCTCTGAGAAGCTCGTCGCCGGAGATCAACAAACTCGGCGTCGCCAATGCCTTAACGCGAGTGACGCTTGTCTGGCCTTCAACGACATTGACTACTCCTGCTTTCGCGGAGACGACGTAGCTGCTCATCTCGCTTGGTGAGATTGACTTTCGGTCCTGCGCCAAAAGCGACGTGGCGCTGAGGAGGATAGCTATTGTCGCAATCGCAATCTTGGTGATCTTCATTTGTATCTCCTGGTGCGAGGCTGCAAGACACTAGAAAGTGGGCCTCGATTTTGCTCGACGAGCCATCTCTAAGCTTGCCGACTATTGACCGTGGATTCGGTACCCCACCTATTTGCGATTATACTCCGCTATGAAACGATAGCAAACGAAAAGCTATCCGAGTCAGGGTTTGGCCGGGCTAGCTTGTTTTTGCCCACACTCGGATCTCGACTGCCCTAGCCCCTGCCACGAGCCATCGCCGCCAGAACTTCCAGAATAATTTGTATTCAAGTCGGCGATGGGGTAGACTCCGGCGTGATTGACCCCCGTATTTGCGGCCTTTGCCGGACGCAAGCCGGGGGTTTCGTCGTTTTTGAATGACGACTAAAGTAGCGTATCGCCGCTTTGACCAAAGCCCCATAAGTGAGGCTCTCGCGTTTGTCGCGCGGAGACAGAGGTTGGTTGCGCTTCGAGCCAGCAGGATCAATGCCCAGTTTCGAGCAAGAAGGTTTCGCTATGACCAGCAACTACTCCCAAGAACAACCCGATGAGGTGAGCCGATTTAGCGTCAGCACCAGCGCCGAGATCACGATCCACATCGCCGAGCGCGAGGGCCACCCGTTCATAGTGATAAAAGAGCAGCATCCGGCGGGGACGATTTCGACTGAACACACCATCGAGATTCCGGCGGCGCTCCTTCCCGAGCTTAAGCGCGCGGTCGCCGTACTCGAGGAAAACTTCGGCGACGATGACGAGCCTGCGCCTCGCGGTCAGCACCCAATCAGCTTTGCCCACGAGTCGGAAGCGGAAGTTGCGCGCATCCTCGACTTCTACCACATCGCCTGGCAATACGAGCCGCGCACCTTCGCCATCGAGTGGGACGATGAGGGGAACGTGGCCAGCAGCTTTACGCCGGATTTTTACCTGCCCGATCACGATCTCTACATCGAGCTGACCACCGCGAAGCAACCGCTTGTTACAAAAAAGAACCGCAAGATTCGCCGGCTTCGCGAGCTATGCCCAGAGGTTAATATCAAAGTGCTTTACGCGTCTGACTACCGGAAGCTAATTGAGAAGTTCGCCGCTAGCGGGAGGTTTTAGGATAATGGGAGTGCGTACATGAAGTCAGACGTTGTGGGTGCGATCAGAAGAAACTTAGCCGAATCGGCGATAAGCAGCGAGAGAAAAGGAATTAGCAATAAGATAACGATCCCGAGTGATCTCCGCTTCCATTCTCAGGCCCTCAGCGTCAATGTTGGGAATTCTTGCGAACTCCCTGTCGCCAAGATCCGAAGACCCTGGCGTGCGAAACCCTTTCGGGCCTCGGCCACCACACTGAAGTTCCGCGTTCCGTCAGCGCCCCTTGCGAGGCATCAACGAGACCGCGAACTAGAGAATTTCAACTTCAACCTCTCGGGATCGGACCCGGTTGTTGCCAACCGAGCGGGTGTGATACTAACATAGGAAATTTTTTTGTCAACAAAAAAATGCATCCACGCACGAAATTTCTTATGAAAGATTTTTCTGTCGGTTCAACCGAGCTTCGAAAAGTGCTGATACCTCAGAAACGGCTCCAGGAGCGGGTTTCAGAGCTTGGCCAGGAGCTCTCACAAGCGTTTGAGGGAAAAGACCTTGTCGTCGTTGCGATACTCAAAGGGTCATTCATCTTCGCCGCAGATCTGCTTCGCGCGATGACTACTCCGTGCTCGATAGACTTCATGGGAATCTCTAGTTACGCAGCTCAGCCGGGCTCAGGGGTCGTGCGCATAACTAAGGATCTCGACGAGAGTATTGCCGGGCGCAACGTGCTTCTGGTCGAAGACATCATCGATACCGGACTGACTGCCAATTACCTTTTGCAGACGCTCAGGCAACGCAAACCCGCAAGCGTCGAGATATGCGCGCTGCTCGATAAGTCGGCGCGGCGATTAATCGACCTCCCAATTTCTTATCGGGGGTTTGAGATCCCGGATGTGTTTGTGGTCGGGTACGGCATGGACTATCAGCAGTCGTACCGCAACCTGCCATACATCGCAATACTCAGAACTGAGTGAGAATCCGGTCGGCGGAGTTAGTTGTCGCCTTGAACTTAACCGAAGCCCAAAAAGCTCCAAATAAGTGGCCGCCGCTTACACCAACACGTTGTGAGCACGAAGAAAGTCGCGCGACCAGACCTAAATCAAAGTGCTGCTGCGTGGCTTTTTTTTTGGATCAGCACGCGAAAGTTTTCGCTGACGCCGCCCGGAACAAAGAGGTTCTTCAACGCCAGGCGATCCTTCCAGTCTCCCGGCGACCGGAGTGATCCGCCGTCGACGACCCTTTCGATCAAGCCCATTCGAATCAAGAAAGCCGCCTGCCGCTCGTAGCTAACCGTTTCAAACCCGAAGTCGCGACCGTGTTCAATGAGCGCCGTGAAGTTGACGCTCGCGGTTATGTCTTGCTCACCTATCCGTTCGAGAGGCGAATCAATCAGCCTGTGCCGGTAAAACGATCGAAGCGTGCCCGATTCTCGATCTTGAGCGCACAAATGTTGAGCGGTATCGCCGTAGTCGATGGTGATCAGGAACCCCTGCCGTAATGCCCTCGCGATTCGCGCAAGCCAATCGATCATGTCGAGGTTGATCTCGAGTATCTGGCTTTGCCGAAGCGTTACGCCGATGCGCTCAACATATTGGGTCAGCTTCTCAGTCGACGCTTTACTCCAAACCAACGCCAGGGACGCCTCATCAGTGTTGGGGCCAGCCTCCACATACAATTCTTCAAGTGCCCCGCTCACGTAACGGACTCGGTGCACGGGCAACGCATCGACAAATTCGTTTGAGAACACGGTTCCGCTGACTGGCGAGCGCTCAAGCTCTTCTAACTCACACCAGCGAATGTGGTCCTTGAAGCCATTCAGCTTAGCTTGCTGAAGCGCTCGCATGGCCGGGCTCGCTTCGACAAGGACGTACGCCAGACGCTCGAAGGCCGCTGGATGCTCATCCCGTAACCCCGAGAGGACATCATAGGCTAGCTGCCCGGTGCCTGCGCCCATCTCGACGATAGTCAACGGCTCGTCTGAGCCGGCGCACAACTCGGCAAACGCACGTGCCAGCAAGCATCCGAAGGCGGGATGAACATTGCTTGAAGTGTAGTAGTCACCTTGCGCGCCGATCTTCGGGCGTTCGGTCTTGTAGTAGCCCAGCTCAGGGTCATAGAGTGCGGATTGCATGAAGGCGCGAAACGTAATCGCGCCTTCGCGTCTTATTCGCTCGATAAGCCTTCGTTCAAGCTCTGTGGGCTCTCGACGCACTGCTTCCCTCAAACAAGAAAGGCGCAGGCAAAGCAACGGCCTGCGCCTTCAACTCGGATTGTTTATTTGATCTACGCCGCAGCATTCTCGCCGGCTTCAGTGTTCTCGGCCGCGGCGCCTTCAACATCCTGCTGGCTCACGCTGCCACGGCCGAACATGAAGCGCGTCGGGTGCTCTTGCATTATCTTGTCCTGGAGTCGCATTAGCCCGTAGAGCAGCGCCTCAGGCCGAGGCGGACAGCCGGGTATATAGACATCGACCGGAACAATCCGGTCGACACCCTGCAGCGTTGAATAAGTGGGGAACGGGCCGCCAGTCGAAGCGCACGCACCCATGGCTATGCACCACTTCGGCTCGGGCATCTGGTCCCAGACGCGCTTGATGATGGGAGCCATCTTCAAGGTCGGGGTGCCGGAGACGATCATCAGGTCGGACTGCCGTGGGCTCGGCCGAAAGACCCCCGCGCCGAAGCGGTCGATGTCGAAGCGCGATGCTCCGGTGGCCATCATCTCGATGGCGCAGCAGGCCAGTCCAAATGTCATCGGCCAAAGCGCGGATTTACGCGCCCAGTTGAAAACGAAGTCAACGGTGGTTGTGATGATGCCGCTCGATGACTCTACTATTTCTTCTCTCTCTTTTGCCATCGTCCCTTTCCCGATTGCAGGATATCAACTCCTTGATCCGTATCCAAATTCCGCATCCGAAATCCGCAATCCAAAATCTCTCACGCCCACTCGAGCGCTCCCTTGCGCCAGGCGTAGTAATAGCCCACGACCAAAACCCCGATGAACAGGAGCATTTCGGCTAATCCAAACAGCGCAAGCCGATCATAGATCACCGCCCACGGGAACAGGAATATCGTCTCAACATCGAAGATCAGGAACAGCATCGCTACTATGTAGAAGCGTACTGAGAAACGGTCGCGAGCATCCCCGATCGGATCGACGCCGCACTCATACGGCATCAGTTTTTCGCGTTCAAACACCCGGCGCTGAACTAGTCTCGACACCCCGAGAAGCACAACCGGCAGCAGCATCGCGATCAAGAAAAAGATCACTATTGGGATGTACCCGTAAATAGGAGGCGTTGCAGCCGTGGTCGGAGACGCCGGCGCACCTGGCCTGGGTTGCGCCTGGAGCAATACCGCGAGTATCTCTGTCATCGGCTCACCTTGCGAAGCATAGGGATTCGATTCTTTAGCAGCAGGCTCATCTTAGTTTTGCACTTCGCGCATTGTCAAGCAGACTCCTGTCCGCGCAGGTGGTTTGCAAACGCTCCGTGCTATCCACTATCTTTCATATTCTGAAACGCGAAAGTGGCGGAATTGGCAGACGCGCCAGACTTAGGATCTGGTACCGAAAGGTATGGGGGTTCGAGTCCCCCCTTTCGCACCATAATGAAATTCCGGTAACGAGCGGCCTCCTCCAATGGCCGTCTCCGAAAGGCAAGAAGAGATTTTGCAAATAACAGTCACAGATCGAGAACAGTGTAAGAAACAGTTGCGGCTCGAGATTCCCAGCGAAACCGTTCGCGCGGAAACCGACAAGATTGCGGGTGACCTCGCACGGAAGGTCAACGTTCCCGGGTTTCGCCCCGGTCATGTGCCCAAGTCGGTCGTCAAAACAAGATTTCGTAAAGAACTTCGCGACGAGATGCTCTCTCAGCTTCTGCCGCATTCGCTGGGCGATGCTATTCGCGAGAAGGATTTGAAGGTTATCGGAGAGCCGTCCGTTGAAGACCTCAAGTTTAAGGATGACGAGTCAATCGACGTAACGTTCAATGTCGAGGTGGCCCCTGAGTTTACATTGTCAAACTACAAAGAGCTGCCGCTGACAAAACGTATTTACAACATCCGCGATGAAGACGTCGAAAGCACTATCGACCGCTTGCGTCAGAGCCAGGCCGAGCTTGTGCCCGTTGAAGACCGGCCGGCCCAGACTGGCGACATAGTGACAGTCAACTTGACCGGGCGCGTTAACGTCGATGAAACCGAACCTGCGGAATCACCCGTCGAGGACATCCAGCAACAAAACCTCGATATCGAGCTTGGCGGGTCGGGGGTGCTGACAGAGTTCACCGAAGCTCTCTCAGGCAGTCGGGCCGGAGACGTCCGTAGTTTTACCGTAGACTATCCCGCCGACTACGAACCAAAAAAATACGCAGGAAAACCGGTCAACTACACGGCGGAAGTGACCGCAGTTCGCGTCAAAGAGCTTCCGGAGGTCGGTGACGAGTTTGCCCGCAGTGTCAGCGAGGAGTTCAACACCCTCGAGGAATTGCGAGCCGACATTCGCTCGAAGCTCGAGCGGGAAGCAGTGCAAAAATCAGAGGCTGAGCTTCGATCATCGACGATGGAAAAGCTTGTCGATCGAAATCGCTTCGATGTTCCCGAATATGTCGTCGAGAAGCAGATCGACTCCAGAATGAAGGCTCTGTTTCGCCAGATGTCGGGGCGGGGAATGGACCCGCGACTGCTGAAGATCGATTGGGAAACAATTCGAGACGGCCAGCAAGAGCGTGCCGAACGCGAAGTGCGCGGATCGTTTATCCTTGACCGCATAACCGAGACGGAGAAAATCGAGGTTAGTGAGGAAGAACTGGCAGGCGAGATCAAACAGTTTGCCGACAGCATCGGACAAACAGAAGAGGCTCTGAGAGCACGCTTGACAAAGGAAAATGCGCTGGATAGTATCAGGGAGCAGGTCAGACACCGCAGAGCCCTTGATTTAGTGATAGCTTCCGCCGAAATTCGAACCGAGGAAATAGAAGGTCTGGGCGCCGATGAGGCGACAACTGGCGAGGTTGGGCAAGCGGAATAGTAGGCTCTTTAGAAACGACCTTCAACAGCGTCCCTCGACACAAACGGACCCGGGTCCAGCGGCTTCCCTTAAGGTATCGCAAAAAAGAAACTACCGGCAATGGGCAGAGCAACGTATAATAGCGATGTGGCTGACATGAGTCGCAGGGGGCACAATCCGAATATGGCTCTCGTACCGATGGTCGTCGAGCAGACCGCGCGCGGTGAGCGCGCTTTCGACATCTACTCGCGACTCCTAAAAGACAACATCATCTTCATAGGGACTCCTATCGACGACACGATAGCCAATCTTGTAGTAGCGCAGCTTCTTTTTCTGGAGGCGGAGGACCCGGACCGCGACATATCACTGTACATTAACAGCCCGGGCGGCTCGATAACGGCGGGTATGGCCATCTACGATACTATGCAGTTCATTCGACCTGACGTGACCACGATCTGCGTCGGGCAGTGTGCTTCGATGGGGGCGTTGCTGCTTTGCGCCGGCGCTCACGGCAAGCGCTTTGCACTTCCAAATTCGCGGATTCTGATACATCAGCCTTCCATCGG
Source organism: Acidobacteriota bacterium (assembly GCA_038040445.1). NCBI lineage: Bacteria > Pseudomonadati > Acidobacteriota > Blastocatellia > Candidatus Onstottus > Candidatus Onstottus frigus. Next base: position 22,590 of record JBBPIG010000021.1, read on the forward strand.
CGGAATATCCGGTCAGGCCACCGACATCAGAATTCACGCGGAAGAGATCATGCGAATGCGCCAGTTGACCAGCGAAATACTGGCTAAACATAGCGGGCAGTCCCTTGAAGTTATCGAGCGCGACGTCGAGCGCGACCGGATAATGAGCTCCGAGCAGGCGAAAGAATACGGGTTGATAGATCTGGTGATAACGCACCGTGAGTGAGAGGCAAGAGATAAGAAGGAAAAAGGGGAAAGCGGAAGTCCACTTTTGCCTTTTTCCTTCCCCTCCAAAGACTCCAGGACAGATGCGATAGACTTCAGTAGGATCGGAGAGTGATGAGACGAGGCGACGATACACTGCGCTGCTCGTTCTGCGGAAAATCGCAGAACGAAGTAAAGAAGCTGATTGCCGGGCCTACCGTTTATATCTGCAACGAGTGCATTGATATATGCAACGAGATCATCACCGATGATCAGCAACAGGAAACGGCCGCTCGACGCCCGCCTCTCCCCAAGCCAATAGAGATCAAAGAATTCCTCGACGACTATGTGATCGGGCAGGAAGAAACAAAGAAGAGACTGGCGGTCGCCGTTTATCAGCACTATAAACGCGTCGACATGCTCAAGCGCCGCGCGACCGAAGTCGAGATTCAGAAGTCAAATATTCTTTTGATAGGCCCGACCGGTACAGGCAAGACGCTGCTTGCGCAAACGCTTGCCCGGATGCTCAACGTGCCGTTCACGATCGTCGATGCCACGACGCTCACCGAAGCCGGCTACGTCGGCGAAGACGTTGAGAACATCATCTTGAAATTGCTCCAGGCCTCCAACGGCGACATCGAACGCGCGCAAACCGGGATCATCTACATAGACGAGATCGACAAGATCTGCCGCAAGGACGAGAACCCATCAATCACTCGCGATGTTTCCGGTGAAGGCGTGCAACAAGCGCTGCTCAAGATCCTCGAGGGCACAGTCGCAAACGTACCGCCGCAGGGGGGACGCAAGCACCCACATCAGGAGTTCTTTCCGGTCGACACGACTAACATCCTGTTCATTTGCGGAGGGGCATTCGTCGGACTCGAAAAAGTCATCGAGAAGCGCACTGGCAAGAAGGCTCTGGGCTTCAATGCCAACGTCAGGAGCGCGCGTAAGCAAAGGCTCAGCGAGATCCTTGCACAGGTCGAGCCCGAGGACATGATCAAGTTCGGATTAATTCCAGAGTTCGTGGGCCGGCTTCCGGTCTGCGGTACGCTGCACGAACTCGATGAAGGCGCGATGGTGGAAATACTGACCGCGCCAAAGAACGCGCTGGTCAAGCAGTATCAAAAGCTGTTCGAGTATGAGGGCGTGAAGCTTCGCTTCACCGAAGACGCGCTGGTTGCAGTTGCGCGCCTGGCGTGCGAGCGCAAAGTAGGAGCGCGCGGACTAAGAATGATTCTCGAAGAGCTGATGCTCGACGTGATGTACATGCTACCTTCCCATAAGAAGGTGAAGGAGTTTGTAGTAACGGGCGAGATGGTCGAAAGCCGCCGCGCAACGTTCCCGGTTTTGGAAAAGGCAGGCTAGTTGGTTGCTAGTTTCCAGTTTCTGGTTTCTGGTTGAACCCACTCCGCAGATCTGAGAAACCAGAAACTAGGAACGAAAAACTAGAAACCAGAAACCAACAAAAGAAATGAACGAATTCAGCGACAGCACACCCACGGACGTAGTGAGATGCCCGATGGTCCCAATTCGGGACGTGGTCGTCTTCCCATACACAATGGTCGCCTTCGTGATCGGTCGGCCCGCGAGCGTGCGCGCGCTGGAAGCGGCGTTGCGCAGCGATAAGACGATCTTTCTGGCAACTCAACACGACGCGACGGTCGATGAGCCTACTGTCGATCAGGTCTATTCGGTCGGCACGATCGCGCGCATAACTCACAACCTGCGGCTTCCCGATGGCAACATCAAGGTCATGGTTGAAGGGGTCGAACGCGCGCGTTCAGTCCGCGTCGAAGACGACGGCGAGTACTGGCTTGCGACATTGAGGAAAGCGCCGGAGACTACGGAGCCGCGCTCTCGCTTGAATTCACTGATAGGCCGGGTCGGCTCGCTTGTCGATCAGTACGTGCGTCAGTCAACCGAGCTGAGCAACCCCGAGACCCTGACTTCCGCGCTTAGAAACGACGACGCGGCCAGACTGTGCGACACGATCGCTTCCAACCTCAAGATTTCGGTCGAAGACAAACAGGGGCTGCTGGAAATCTTCTCGCTGTCCGATCGGCTCGCGAGGCTGGTCGAGGTGCTCGAAGTCGAGTTGGAAAAAATACAAGTCGACCGCGCCATCCACGGCCGCGTCAAGCGGCAGATGGAACGAGCGCAGAAAGAGTACTACCTCAACGAGAAGATCAAGGCCATTCACAAGGAGCTTGGCCGCAAGGACGAGAAGGCGGAACTTGAAGAGCTAAAGCAAAAGATCGAAGCCGCCGGGATGTCGAAGGACGCTTATGAGAAGGCTATAACCGAGCTTCGCCGCCTTGAACAGATGCCGCCGATGTCGGCTGAAAGCACGGTCTCGCGCAACTATCTCGACTGGCTGCTTGCGGTGCCGTGGACGGAGAAATCCGACGAGGTGCGAGACATCAAGGCCGCGCATGAGGTCTTGGAAGCCGACCACTACGGTCTCGACAAAGTCAAAGAGCGCATACTCGAGTTTCTCGCGGTGCGCCAATTGGTCGAGCGTCCAAAGGGTTCCATTCTCTGTTTTGTCGGTCCGCCGGGGGTTGGCAAGACCAGCCTCGGCCGTTCGATCGCCAAGGCCAGCGGGCGCAAGTTTGTCAGGCTGAGCCTCGGCGGCGTGCGCGACGAAGCCGAGGTACGCGGCCATCGACGCACTTATATCGGCGCGCTGCCGGGCCAGATAATTCAAATGATGAAGAAAGCGGGAACTGTAAACCCGCTCATCATGCTGGATGAAGTCGATAAGCTTGGCATGGATTTTCGCGGCGATCCGTCCGCGGCGTTGCTTGAAGTGCTCGATCCCGAACAGAACTTCGCGTTCCACGATCACTATCTCGACGTTGAATATGACCTCTCGAACGTGATGTTCATAGCGACGGCGAACGTGCTTCACACGATTCCGCCGGCGCTTCAGGACAGGTTGGAGATAATCCGGCTGCCGGGCTACACCGAGCGCGAGAAGCTCGAGATCGCTGTTCGGCATTTGCTGCCCAAGCAACTGGAAGCCAACGGGCTCAAAGCTGAGGTGATCGATTTTACCCAGGACGGTATACGCACGATCACCCAGTACTACACGCGGGAAGCAGGGGTCCGCAGCCTGGAGCGCGAGATCGCGTCAGTGCTCCGAAAGCTTGCGCGGCGAATGCTCACGTCCGACGATCCTTCGACATATCATGAGGCGATCGGAGGCGAGATGGTGAAAGACCTGCTCGGGCCGATTCGCTTCCGGCCGCAGTCGCTTGAAGAGCACAGCGAGATTGGACTTTCAACCGGGCTGGCCTGGACCGAGGTAGGCGGCGAAGTTCTTCATATCGAAGCGACGCTGATGCCGGGCCGGGGCAACATCACGCTCACCGGAAAGCTGGGAGAAGTGATGCAAGAGTCGGCACGGGCTGCGCTGTCTTGCGTGCGCGCGCGCGCGAAGCGGCTTGGCGTCTCACCTGATTTTCACAAGAAGTACGACTTGCACTTGCACGTTCCTGAAGGCGCGATCCCAAAGGACGGACCCTCGGCGGGAATCGCAATCGCGACTGCGATCGTATCGGTGTTGACGGAGGCCGCTGTTCGCCGTGACGTCGCGATGACCGGCGAGATTACGCTCCGGGGGAAGGTACTTCCGGTCGGCGGAATAAAAGAGAAGCTTCTCGCGGCGCACCGCGCCGGCATAACCATAGTGATCGTGCCTAAAGAGAACGCAAAGGACCTTGTCGAGTTGCCCGAAGACGTCAAACAGGCGCTCACCATAGAAACGGTGGATAACGTCGACGAGGTGTGGCGCATCGCTCTCGAAGATCGGCTGACAAAGGTAGATGTCCCAACGACCGAAGTCCCAATATGGGGACAGCAACCGGTTGGTGAGTCACCGGCGTCAAATCAGGCGATTGAATCTTGATGATCGGTCCTATTGGTCGCATAGGACCCATAGCCCGTGAAGATCACCAGCGCCACTTTCGTAAAGAGCGCGACCAGCCCCGAGCACTACCCGCGCGGCGGCCGGCCAGAAATAGCCTTCATGGGAAGGTCCAACGTCGGCAAGTCCAGTTTGATGAACAGCCTGTTAGGCGTGCGAGGGTTGGCGCGCACGAGTTCGACGCCAGGGCGAACGCAGCTTATCAATTTCTTTTCGATAAACGACGCGATTAATTTTGTGGACCTGCCCGGCTATGGTTACGCTCGAGTGCCCCGTGACGTGAAGAAGCACTGGGGTCCGATGGTCGAGAAATATCTTGCAACCCGGCCAAACCTTGTGCTATCTATTCTCATCACCGATTCGCGGCACGAGCCCACCGACTTAGACCTGCTGATGAAAGAGTGGCTTGAGGCGAGGGGAAAGCCATTCATCATCGTTGCAACCAAGGCTGACAAGCTCAGCAGCAATCAGTTAAGGGCCAGTCTCAGTCGCGCGTCGGCGGTCTTAGGCAGTAACGAGCTTGTCGCTTATTCGGCGGTCACCGGCCGTGGGGCGGCCCGTATCTGGAAAGAAATCACAACTCGAATTGCGAATTTCAGATTGCGGATTGCGGATTGAAAGAGCCATCGGTTCCTGTGCGCCATCTGAAGTCTCGAAGCCAGTATTGCAAGTCCGCAATCCGAAATCCGCAATTGACAATCCACTGACAAAACCGCGCGCCGCGCCCACGAGATGGTTTCCGACTCGCGCGCGGCATCTTAACCAACGAGGCAATCAGACAGTTATGGCAGAAGACGTTGATCAACTGATGGACATCGGTGAGCTTAAGGAGATGTCCATCTCGAAGCTCACCCAGATAGCAAAAGAGCTCGACATTCCCGGCGCCACCGGCATGCGAAAGCAGGAAATAATATTCAAGATCCTGCAAGCGCAGACCGAAAAGTCAGGGTTGATTTTCTCCGAGGGCGTGCTTGAAACTCTGCCCGACGGATTCGGCTTCCTGCGCGCGCCCGACTACAACTACCTTCCCGGGCCCGATGACATCTACGTTAGCCCGTCACAGATTCGCAAGTTCGACCTGCGTACCGGCGATACGATCTCGGGACAGATCCGGCCGCCAAAGGAAGGTGAGCGCTACTTCGCGCTGATCAAAGTCGAGGCCATCAACTTCGAGCCGCCTGAGATGGCGCGTGATCGCGTCTTCTTCGACAACCTGACGCCGCTCTATCCAAATGAGAAGCTGAAGCTCGAAACCGACCCCGAGAACCTTGCTGCCCGCGTGCTCGACATCATGACGCCGATTGGAAAAGGCCAGCGCGCGCTGATCGTCGCTCCGCCGCGCACCGGCAAGACCATGCTGCTTCAGAATATCGCCAACTCGATAACCCGTAATCATCCCGAGGTGACGCTGATCGTGTTGCTGATCGATGAGCGGCCCGAAGAGGTCACCGACATGCAGCGCTCGGTGCACGGCGAAGTCATAAGCTCGACCTTTGACGAACCGCCGACGCGCCACGTGCAGGTTGCCGATATGGTGATCGAAAAGGCGAAGCGACTGGTCGAGTACAGACGCGATGTCGTCATCCTGCTGGACTCGGTAACACGGCTCGCGCGCGCGCACAACTCGGTTGTTCCGCCGTCCGGCAAGATACTCTCGGGAGGCATCGACTCCAACGCGCTTCAGAAGCCGAAACGATTCTTTGGCTCCGCCCGCAACATCGAAGAGGGTGGATCGCTCACGATAATCGCCACCGCGCTGATCGACACCGGCTCGAGAATGGATGACGTGATCTTCGAGGAATTCAAAGGCACGGGCAACCTGGAAATCAACCTCGACCGCAAACTAACAGAGAAGCGCATATTCCCATCGATCGACATCAACAAGTCGGGCACCAGGAAGGAAGAGCTATTGCTCGCGACGCAGGACTTCAACCGCATCATCGTGTTGCGCCGAGTGCTCTCGCAGCTCTCTCCCACTGAGGCGATGGAGCTGTTGCTCGACAAGCTCAGCAAGACCAAGGCGAATTCCGAGTTCCTGGACTCGATGCAGTCATGAGTCAAGGTTAGTTCGCATCGAATCGCGCACAACTGCGTTGTCCCTGGCTTGCTCTTCACGGCCCGTCAGGAAACCGTGTATCATATCGACCGGACGATACCAGCGAGAATCTCTGTTTGGCGGTTTTTACAATGTATCAAGCGGTTCTCCTGATTCTCGCTCTCGCATCCATTCTTCCCGTTCAGGCTTTCGATCCGTTCCCGCAAGAAACCCTGTCCGAAGACCAGCTCAAGCTCCGCGCGGATCTTGTTCTGGTCGATGTATTGCCGGTTCAGAAAAAGACCGGGAGAGTCATCGGCGGCCTTAACCGCAACGACTTCCTGGTCTACGAGGACGGTGTGCTCCAACCAATTTCCCATTTCAGCAAAGACAAACTCCCGGTGTCGGTAGTCTTGCTGGTAGACCGCGCCGGTTGCGTCAATGCCTTCAACGAACAGATTCGCGCCGCAACCATCAGCGCCATCAGCCATCTCAAACCCGAAGACGAAGTAGCGATAATGACTTTCTCAAATAAGGTCGCGCTCGTGCAGCCGTTCACTCGCGACCGCCAGGCTATCGCCGACAAGATAATGGCTGTTGAGCGTCAGCATCACAGTGAGCAACACTATTTCAACGCGGGGATCTACGAAGCTTCGGAGTACATGAAAAAGGCAGCCAATCCAGCCGGACGCCGCGCCATCATAGTACTGACGAGCCTCGAAGCCAGCATCGACTTCTCAAAGATCTCCGAAAAGGAGGCGCTTCTTTCCGTGCTCGAGTCCGGCGCTGTAGTATCGGGTATTCTGGTGCAGAGCCTGGGAGGCCGAATCGAACAAGGCATTCGCGGCAAGCCGACCAGCTTTCTTCGTCATCTCGGTTTGCGCACGGGAAGCTTAAAGATGTTCGTCGAGGAGACAGGCGGGGAACTGACCGGCGCTCCGCCTGCAAAGATAGATCCTACGCTCAGTCGGCTGGTCGATAACATTTCGGCGAGCTACTCGCTGGCGTACTCGCCCACGAACACGGCGAGAGACAGCAAACGCCGCCGCATTCGCGTGGAGCTCTCTCCCGAAATAGAAAAGCGAGAAGGCAAGATCGGACTGCTCACCCGGCGCAGCTACGTAATGGCCAAAGAAACCACGGCGAAGAAATGACTCGGTTACTTCGCGTCTTTGCGAGAAACTTTGCGTCCTTAGCGCGAAACCCATAATCCACGACTTCCGTAGCTTACTCTACGTTCAAGCCGTGGTCACGCCAGCCAACTATGTTGCGTCGTAGCCGGCAAACTCCTTCAAATAGGTGTTGCCCTTGTACTCCATCTCGGTGTGAATGCCGATCTTCGAAGTGTAGTACGCGCGCGCCGTCCGTGATTTCAGCTCTCTGAAAAACATCTCTTCAGGTTTCACCGGCCTCATTTCGTTCTGCGCGATGCGAGTCAGCAAAGCGATTCGCTGCTCCTCGGATGACTCCAGAAAAGACTTGCCGTGCATCTCTTGAGACAACTGCTCGATCAATTTCAACCCGTCGCGCCAGAGAGTTCTTGGGTTTTCTTCAAACGACTCCGACAATCTGAAGTCGATGTAACCGGCTACCAGAGCCGCTCGCGCGCCCGGCGAATGATCGTCGGCGGGAATGATCAACTCGGTCAACTCGTCAACCAGCGCAAATTCGTGCTTCGTGAAGAACAAAGGCGATTTGTCCTGCGAGGCTTGAGCGGCAGAGTCCACGCCGACGAGCGTCACCGCAATCGCCGCGCTCCCGCCCAGCTTGATCATCTCGCGGCGCGTGAGTTCGTCGTGTCCGTCAACGACGATCGAGTCAATCTGTTTGTTGTCTTCAGCCATCATAGATTCCCTTTCTTGAACTGGTCAGCCAGATAATCGCAGGATCTCCATGCCAGAGCCATAATCGTCCACGTTGGGTTCTGACACGAAGCGCTCACGTGGCTGCTGCCATCCACAACGAACAGGTTCTTCACGTCGTGCGATTGTTGAAACTGATTCAGCACCGACGTCCTTGGGTCAGTTCCCATGCGCGCAGTTCCCAGTTCGTGAATCGACCAGCCTTCGGTTAAGACCCTTCGGCTCAGATCGACGATCTCGAAGCCCGCTTCCGTGAACATCTCCTGAGCCGTGTACGTCATATCTTCAGCCATTTTCTTTTCGTTGTCGCCGAACTTGTAATGGAACCGCAGCACCGGAACTCCCCACTTGTCCTTCACAACGGGATCGAGGTCGACGTGGTTCTCGTACCGGGCAAGCACTTCTCCAAACGCTCCCATCGAGATGAACGCGCCTGCGTAGTCGCGCACCTTCGTCTTGTAGCTCGATCCAAATCCCGGCGTCGAAGTAGCATTGCCGGGGTACATCGATGAACCGGAGCTGCCTTCGAATCCGTAACCTCGAATGAAATTCGGATGGCGACCGCTGAGATTGCGAAACCGAGCGAGGTAGAACGATCCAGGCTTGCCGTCATCAAGAGTGTGCGGCTTGCCGACGAGGTCTTTCACCAGGCCGGTTATGTGCGATCCCATGAGGTGCTCGCAGAAGTTGTGGCCGACGTGCCCACTCGAATTGCCGATGCCGGTGGGATGTGCGTTCGACTTCGACAGCAGCATCAGCCGCGCAGACTCCAAAGTCGAAGCCGCGATCACCACGACCCTCGCCTTTGCTTCGTAGGACTTGCCCGTTTCGGAGTCTATGAAAGCAACGCCGCTCGCCTTGCCGGTTTTCTTGTCGACGATCACTTCGCGCGCGATCGAGTTGGTCCTGAGCGTGAGGTTGCCGGTGTCCATCGCAGGCAGGATCAATCCCGTTGGTGAATCGAAAGCCGCGTGGATGTCGCAGCCGCCCGCTCGCCGATTGCACGCGCCGCGGCCGAAGCACCTGCTGCGATACTTGTTATGCTTCAGCCCGTCGGTAGTCACGCCCGCTCGATAAGGCGTCAGCACGCGGTTCATCTTCTTCAAGCTCTGCCGCAGCTTGAGCTCGGCGTGAGCGAGCTTGATCGGGCGTTGAAAAATGCTGTCGGGAAGGTGCGGCAGGTTCTCCTTCACGCCGGAAATTCCCAGATAGAGATCGACTTTGTCGTAGTAAGGCGCGATGTCTTTGTACGAGATGGGCCAGTTCTCGCCGTAGCCGTCGTGACTCTTCGCTTTGAAGTCCAGGTCCGAGAGCCGCAACGCAAGCCTTCCCCAGATGTTCGTCTTGCCTCCCAGACATCGCGCGCGAACCCAGGCGTAGTTGGTTCCGGTGTACGGATGATCGCGCTCATCGACGACGATGTTCTTGCTGTAGTCCGAGCCTCCCCAGCCTTGCACGTACGAGTAGACGTGCGCGGACTTTGAGTCGGTGGCGTAAGGCGGTTGACGAATGTTGTATTCGTTCAACGAAAGCGCGTGAGAGTCGGGCGGCATTTCACCACGCCTCTTGTGCTCATAAGGCCACTCGGTCGATTTGAGTTCCTTATCGATGTCGAGCTTCTTCCCGGCTTCGAGCATCAGCACCTTCATTCCATGCAAAGTCAAAACGTGCGCCGCCATTCCGCCAGCCGCACCCGACCCGACAACGATCGCGTCGTAGGTCCTTTTCAGATCGACTTCGGCCGATGCTTCCCTGATCAAGCGGATGAGGTTCATAGTCCGTCCTTTCGAATCCGGTCTGCGGAATAACTACTCCCAATGATTCGTCGAGTCAATGCGACGCAACATTTTCCTGGCAGCGGCAATAGCGCGGGAATAGAATGATGATATGAAAAGATCACTTCGAACATCGCTCGCTTTCGGCCTCCTGTTAGTGTGTCTCCCGCACCTGGAAAGCTTCGGCTATCAAAAGGCCGGGAAGCGAGTTCAGACCCCAGCCGTCACCGGAACCTATAACTATGTGATCAACAGTTTGGAAGTCCTTGAACTGCCCGATCACAAGGTACGGATCAGCTTCGCCGGCTACTGGCCGAACACAAAGAAACGCGCGGAAACGCGTAATGTTGGTAGCTTCGACGAAACGGTCCCGCTTACCGGACGAACTGCGATTGTGAAGATCAAGTATGGACAGGATCCGTGTGTGATAAGGTTCGAGTTCCGCTCGAATAAAGTGATCGTCACACAAGAAGAATCAATACTCGGGTGCGGGTTTGGGTTCAATGTCGAGCCAGACGGAACATACCTGAAGACGAGCAGCAAGGCTCCTTCCCTTCCACCGCCCTAAGAATCTTGCTGCAACAAAGGACCAGTCACAATCTGAAGTATGATGGCTCAAGACACACAGGAGGTCCGCGATATGAAAAAGATCAGCACCGTCGTTTTTCTGGGTCTACTAACCGCAACAACGCTATCCGCTCAGGAAGCAAATAGCCGCGAGCCGCCTGAGTCACAACTCATCGAACGCGTGATCATACGCGGCAACCGGCGAATTCCAGCATCGACGATCAAGTCCTGGATCGCTACTCGGAAAGGCGATTCATATAGGGCGGACCAGCTTGATCGTGCACTCAGAGCTCTGTTTGTAACAGGGCATTTCTTCGATGTGAAGGTATACGCGGAGGACGGACTCCGCCGAGGTAAGATAGTCACTTTCGAAGTGCTGGAGCGGCCGCTCATTCAGGAGATCGCTTACGAAGGAATTGATCTGCCTACTCAGGCGGAAGTTCGTGAAGAATGGCGTAACCAGAAAATCGATTTATCCCAGGGCTCAGAATATGATCCTGTAAAGGTTAGGCGAGCCGCGGCCGTAATCAAGGATCTGCTGGTCAAGCGAGGCAATCAGCGAGCAAGGGTAAGCCCGCTGGTCGAGCAATCAACCGCCACCACTGTTTCAATCGTCTTCAAGATAGAAGAGTAAGCTGAAGTGACTGGAGTCCGAGCATTGGGATTCCTCCAGAGTCTCAAGTTGTTACTTTCTCAATCGAATGATATAAGATCGCTTTGGAGGTCACGATGTCCCTCGAACTGAAAGAACGCTACGTGATCGATGAAAGCGGCAGTCGAATCGCCGTGCTGCTCGATATTGAGGAGTATCAGAAGGTTCTGGACGCCCTGGAAGAACTCGAAGCGATAAGCGCCTACGACGAAGCCAAAGCCGAGCCAGATGAGGTCATAACCTTCGAGCAGGCGATTGCGGAGATCGAGAGCCAGCGCGATGAGCTATGACATCCTGATCTAAGACGGTGACAGTCCTGCACGTGGGTCACCGCCGTGACATCTACAAGTGACAGTCGGCGCACTACTGCTTCGGGAACTTTGGGTCCGCTTTGACTTCAAGCAACTGCTTCGTGTGACGCTCGCTGTGCGCGCCGATGAAGAGTATCCGCTCGTATGCGTCGATCTTCCCTAACTGCCCGCCGTCGACGACGTGCGCTCTCAGGTCGGGAGTGTTCTTGAGCAGCCCGACTGACTTCGCGCGGCTCTCCAGAAAGTGCTTCAGCGCGGCTTCGGGTGAGCCGAACTGGTTCTTCGGCCGCAACTGCTCGGGCGCCTGGAACTTCTTCGAGCGGTCCGGCACAACCGAAAGCACCGCATCGTCTGTCTTCTTAAAGTCGCGATCCGGAACAGGAGGAGCCGTCTTGATCTGGCCTTCGGCTATCTGTCGCAACAGGTCTTCGGTCACGGCGATGTGCTCCACCACTTGTGCGACTGACCATTTGAAAGGCGAGGGCTTGAAGTTCCACTGCGCCTCGGACAGCCCGCGGGTCGCGTCTACTATGTTCTTCTTAGTGGTCTCCAGATACTGAAGCGCACGGTCGAGGTCGGCTTGCGACAGCGTCTGCGCCTCCGCGCCACCGAGGACTACCAACAACGCTGCCAGGCTTGAGCCGATTAGTTTCTTCATGACTTTTGTCCTTTCGTTTTGTGTTCTCGTCGCGTCGCTCTACAACGGAGGCGCGGCAAGGAAGTTGACCATACATTACCTAAAGAAATCAGTTCCGCGAATGAGTTTGACGGGACAATAATACTGGATCGCTTTGAAATCATCCCAGTCGTTCGTCACTAACGTCGCGCCGGCGCGGCGCGAACTCACGGCTATCAGTGCGTCCAGGAACATTCGCTGGCTCGCACCGGAAACCAACCTGGGCGCTTTCCCACCGGCCTTTTTCTTACGGCCTCGCGAGAGCCAATTGAGAACCCGACTCGCGGTGAGCCAGTCGTCGGCCGTGGGCACGATCAGAGCGTCGTGCTTCAAAGCGTCGCGTCGAACTGCTTCGTAGGCTTTCCGCGTAGAGTCATCTACGGAACCGGAGGTCAATTCGGCGATCACTACCGCTGACAGCAAAAGATTGGGCGGCAGCTCTCTAACCTTGTACGCGATGATCACGGACGTGTCGAAAGTGTAGACGGGCATCAGGAGCTTTTCGGATGATGAGCCTCGTAAGTCAAACGGAAGGCTTTCAGGATCAGCTTGCGCGTCTTCTCTGGAAGCTCCGGCGCGGGTTGTTTGCGCCGCTTGGGTCGCCGCTTTGCCGGTTGCCCGTTCTTCTTTGCTGGCGTTTCCCGGTTCATGCCATTTCCCCTTCTCGTTCTAATCGGAGATTACTATACCATATCAGCGTCTGCATCCGGGAAAGCAAGCGGCCAGCCTTCACCATAGAGACCGAGGATCGCAGAACGCACACAGAGAAGACTCAAGATGCTCTGCGCTGTCCCCGCGTCTCTGCCGGTAAGCAAGCTTCGTCATCGAGCAGCCGGCGATTTCAACCTACTTCTCATCAAGCTTCCTTCCCGCATTCAAGCTGTCGAAATTCAAAATCGCATTGAACACCAGGAAGTAGCTCCCCTGCGTTTCGCCGCGCCAGATCGGGTTGTTCGAGAACACCACCACGTGACCGTTGCCCAGCGGTACATCTATCACTGCCGGGTGTTGAGCTATCTCGGCCCCGCCATCCAACAGGCCGGAGACGAGCAAGTCTCGGGCATCGCCGTAGCGCAACACAACTCGCGGGCGATACTGAGGCGGAATCACGTTGATGCCGTTGCGGCGTTGCTCGTCCGTTACCGGAAACGCTTGCCAGGTTTCCGGGCGAGGTTCTTCGGGCGCCTCGACGGGGGCCCTGCCTTGAGGCGTGTCAGGATCGTCAGCCGAGCCGCGCCCGGTTGCCCGCTCGCGATCTTCAGGCAAGCGGCGGCGGCCGCGGCCTCCGCCAACCATGTTACTCACGTTGAAGATCGGGCCATCGTACGAGTAGATCGAAAGAGCTTCGCCGTAGCCGTAAGCGATCGGGCTCGCCGAGTCGACGAACTTCGACCGCAAGATGCTGCCGGTGACTTTCAATTTCTGCGCGGGCGTAATCGAAACGCCGGGAGTGAATCCCAGCGTGACTGCAAAGTTCGCCGTGTCCATCACGCTGATCAACAGCCCGCCGCTGCGCACAAAGCTCTGAAGGTTCGAGACGCCGCTCCATCCAAGCCCTGGCCGCATGTCGTCGGTTTCATCGGTCTTGCCGAGGTTGGGCGTCTGAGGCGTGACCTTCCACGGTAGAGGATTTCCCCACATCGGCATGCCTTCGATGATAGACATCGGGTTGCCGCGTCCGACCGGAGCGAACAGGATCACGTCGTACTTCGAATTCAGGTTATTATCCTTGGCGACGTCCTGCGTGCTGATGTAGTCGAAAGGAATTTTCAAGTTGTCGAATGCCAGCCGCCACCAGCCTTCGTCTTGCGTGCCTAACCACGTATGCATCATCGCGATGCGCGCGGCTTTTATCGGATGAGTTTTGACGGACGGCGCCGACTCGACGGCGAGAACCTGCAAACCAAGCTCTGAAGCCGCGCGCTCCAACTCGGGTCCGTTCGCGTTGCGAATGATGAACGAGCCGCGATTGAACTTCTGCCCCCCAGCCTCGAACGTCTCCTCGGCGGCTTCCATGGCAGCTTCCTTAAAGCGGTAGCGCAGCGTCATCAGCGCGTTGTCGGTGTTGTGATTCACAACGTAAACCGAGCCGCTCCCTTTCATCCCGCCCGGCGCTCGCACGTCACCGCTGACCCGCTGCATGGCCGCGTCCAGCACTTTCACATCCGTGACCCGCACAACCTGCACGTTGCCCATCTCACCAAACGTCCACGCGGTGTCGTCGTAGATACTCTTCTGCGGATCGTTCGGGCTCCAGTATTGATGGTCCAACAGCATATCGGCGATGCGGCTGTAAGGCTGGTCCATCCGCACGACGTAGCTGCCAGCCGGAAACTGGCGAGTCTCAGTTGTTGGCTCCGGTTTCTTCTGATCATCTGCCGGCTTCTGGTCCGCGGCCGGCGCGTTCCGATCTCCGCTTGGCGGAGCTTTCTTCTTCTTCTTCACTGTGACTGAAAACGGCGCGGTCGCGCGAGAGATTTCACAGCCCTGAAGCTGAAGCGTCCTCAGCAACTCGGCTTGCCCGCCCGGCCTCGGATCGTCACCAGGAAAAACGTAAGCCGCCGGCCCTTCCGACTTTGGCTTCAAGATCGAGCGCTTACTCTTCAGGTAGAAGTTATGCAGGAAGAGCTTGCTGTTGGCGTTGAAGTACGAAAGCGCCGTCAGCAATCCCGTCTGCTGGTAGTTGTTGTTGTTTCGCTGAGACCATTTCGTCTTCGGTAACGGCGGGTTCTGTTTGTACCAGGTACGCGAATACTCTTGAGGCGACAGGGTGCGCTCGACAGTATCGGCTCCGCCATTGCCGAATGTTTCGTAAAGGCGGCTGATTCCGTTGTGAGTCGCGCCGAAAAACATCAGATAGCCCGGCGACCAGGTGTCGAAGTTCCCGTGAGTGAACACGCCTGGCATCCCGAGCTTAGTCATCTCGGAAACGTTGTTCCATCCCATCAACTGCCACTCGTCGGTGAGGATCGGGTCGAGCCACGCGTTGTAGGGCTCGTCGCCCACGGTGTTGTCATACAGGTAGGGCACCGACTCGTGCAGATCGTGAAGCACCTGGGCCTTCCACGTCATGAAGGTCTTGCCCACATTCTGCGTTAGCTTGAGCGTCATGCCCATCGCGTCCCGGTTGTTGTCGTGAGCGACGTAGTGTCCCCAATAAACCAGCGGCGGCCAGTTCTGGTTCGGGTGCGCGAGGTGCCAGTTGTAAACATCGACCTGCCGATCGCGGCCATCCACTTCGACTACAGGAGTGATGAGGGTGATGACGCCGTCGCGGATCGCTTTGACGTAAGGGCTCTCATCGACTGCCAGCCGATACGCCAGCTCCATCAACGCCGTCGGGGCGCCGGTCTCGGGCGAGTGAATCGTACCGGTGATGTAATAGATCGGCGTTGAAGCCGCGACCAGCCTTTCCCCTTCGGCGTCGTCCATGTTGATCGTGCGAGGATCGGCGAGCTTGGCGAGGCGCGCGCGGTTCTCTTCGAGCTTCGACATGTTGGCTTCCGAGGTGACGGCGACTGCAATCATCTCTCGGCCTTCTTCGGTGGTGCCGATCGAGAAAACCTTCACACGCGGGCTGGCCTTCTCGAGCATGCGCATGTACTGATAGACCTCGTGGGAATAAGGCAGCTTGCCGGGCGCGCCGGCTACGTCGCCGAGCACCGCTTTAGGAGTGGGCACGGTCTTTGACGCCGGGAGGTAATCGACGAGCGGGGAGCTGAAGAACGTCTCGGTGGTGTATTCTCTAATCTTCTTCGTGTATTCCTCGTCGATGGGTTGATTCGGATCGCGCCCGGGTTTAGCCGAAGTAGCAGTCGCAGCTCCCGCCTTTTGTTGCGGGCTGCTAGCGGTCACGGTCGCGCTCAGAATCATGGCAACTAAGATTGTCAGCACAATAAAGCTGGTCGTAATAAGCCGTTTCATGTTTGGGTCCTCTCGGCGATGATGTGGTGCAGTGGGCTTCCACTGTAGGGGCGCATCGTAGCAAAGCGAGCTTGCTAACGGCAAGGTGCACCGGGGTTTGCACTTTGGACCGCGCCGCCCTCAATCAAGAGCTCGGACGGACGTGTCATCTGCGGCGCTTTGGCTCTGTGCATACCCTTGAGTTCGACAACGCTCTAATTGCTACCTTTCCCGTCAAGACCTTTCCCATCGAGAGCGGCCGATTTTTCCTTTGAAGCCAAAGTTGATCGGCATATAATCCCGCTGCTTCTGATCACCCATTGAAAGGCGCCTGGCACCAAATGACAGACGGCCCGCACCCGCTCGCCTCTGATAAGTCTCCAGATCCACCAACACCGGTAAAGGCTCGCGTTTCGCTGTTCGCGTGGACGGGTGAAGTCACTCGCTATCAGTGGATGGTGTTGCTGGTCGCCTGGCTCGGCTGGGTTTTTGACAGCATGGACGGAACGCTGTTCTCTCTGGTTCAAAAGCCGTCGATGACCGAGCTGATGGGTCCGGGGACAACCGACGCGGCGATCGGTTTCTATAGCAGCGTCGTCTTTTCGGTGATGCTGCTGGGCTGGGCGATGGGAGGAATCAGCTTCGGAATAATCGCCGACTACATTGGACGCACCAAAGCGCTCGCGATAACAATACTGATTTACTCGCTGTTCACCGGGTTGTCGGCAGCCGCGCAAAGTTGGGAGCAGTTGGCGGCCTGCCGCTTCATCACCGGCCTCGGCCTTGGCGGCGAATGGGCTGCTGGAGCCGCTTTGGTGGCCGAGGTGTGGCCCGATCGCCTTCGCGCAAAAGCCGGCGCGATGCTGCAATCGGCCGCTGCGTTTGGTTATTTCTTCGCGGCATTGATCACTCGCGCGGTCGACGCCGGGTCGTGGCGATACGTTTACCTTGTTGGAGCCGTTCCGGCGATCTTCGTGTTGTTCATTCGGTTGATGGTCAAAGAACCTGAGCGTTGGGTCGAGGTCCGAGATCAACGCAGGCTCGCCAAAGTTGAAGGACGGCACAAGGCGACAGAGCTTGACGCATTCACGCTGAAGCAACTGTTCAGCCCTAAGCTTCGCCGCGACACTCTCGTCGCTTCAGCGCTCGCGTTCACCGTGCTGCTGGCGTTGTGGGGCGCGACGATGTGGATACCGTCAGTTATCCGAGAGACCGGCGCTCGAGAGGGGCTCAGCACCGCCGATCAGAACAGGTACGCCACCTACGCGGTGATGCTGCTCAACGGCGGCTCGCTGTTCGGCTATCTCGGATTCGGGCCGCTGGCTGATCGCTTCGGCAGGCGCGCGGCATTCTTGTTTTTCTTCATCGGGGGCGTGATTCTGTTTCCAGTGACGTTCTTGATGACGACCGGCATCACACAGATTTTCGTCTTGCTCCCGCTGGTAGGCGTCTTTACGCTGGGCATCACCAGCGGCTTCCCGATTTATCTTCCGGAGCTGTTTCCAACTCGCGTACGAACGACCGGGGTAGGATTCTGCTACAATCTCGGCCGAATCGTGACGGCGGGCGGCGTGCTCATCACCGGCGCGCTGGTTGGGTTTTTCGGGTCTTACGCAAAAGCGGCGAGCGCGGTGAGTCTGATCTACATACTTGGCATCTTCATTCTTATCTTTGCGCGCGAAACGCGCGGCGAGCGACTGGCTTAGAAGCAGGACGACCTGGGAGCGCAGGCATCCCTGCCTGCGTCCCCGCTTGCTGAGAAAACCCCTGGAAAAAGAGCACGCAGGGATGCCTGCGCTCCCAGGAAGTAACGATGGAGGTTGAAGCTATGAATCGCACCCGATTGACTATCACCCTCGCAGCTTGTGTTCTGGCGGCTTCCGTCTGCGCGTCCTCTCACGCACAAACGATCACCGCCACGCTTGAAGGACGTGCAATCGACAGTTCCGGCGCGGCCGTGACGGGAGCGAATGTTACCGCGGCCAGTTCAAGCACCGGGCTATCGAGATCGGCCCTCACATCCGACAGCGGCGAATACCGCATATCGCTGCTTCCAGTCGGCGAGTACACGGTCACTGTTGAGCGCCAGGGATTCCGTCGTGACTCGAGGAAAGTCACCCTGGTGATCGGTCAGACCGCGACTTTGGATTTTGCTTTGCAAGCCGGCGGTGTCGCCGAGCAAGTGAACGTCGAAGCCGCCGATACCATCGCCGAGCCCACGCGCACCGAGGTCAGTTCCGTGATCAGCCAGCGACAGATCGTAAGCTTGCCGGTAAACGGGCGACAGTTCATCGACTTCGTGTTGCTCGCGCCAGGTGTGACCATCGGCGATACCACCTCGGGTAGCACCGACGTCATCGTTGAACCGGTCACAAAGATTTCCTTCGCCGGCCAAAACATTCATTACAATTTCGTCGCGATCGACGGAGCCGACAACATATCGACCGCATCGGGGATTCAGAAGACGACGCCGTCACAGGACGCGGTGCAGGAGTTCCGTGTCGTAAACACGGTCTACAGCGCCGAGTTCGGCCGCGCGGTCGGCGGCATCATCAACATCATCACCAAGGGCGGGACAAATGAAATACACGGCTCGATGTACGAGTACTTCCGCAACGACGCGCTTGACGCAAAAAGCATCCTCGCTTCA
This sequence comes from Acidobacteriota bacterium, assembly GCA_038040445.1. Taxonomy (NCBI): domain Bacteria; kingdom Pseudomonadati; phylum Acidobacteriota; class Blastocatellia; genus Candidatus Onstottus; species Candidatus Onstottus frigus. Next base: position 41,135 of record JBBPIG010000021.1, read on the forward strand.
CCAGGGTTGAACAAGCTTCATCAGAATCAGTACGGCGGTGCGATGGGCGGGCCGTTGAAGAAGGACCGGACGTTCCTTTTCCTCAACTTCGAGGCGCAGCGCCGGAGTGAATCGCCGTTTTACAACTCCACCGTGCTTGCGAACATCGGCGCCATCAATCAGGCCAAAGTCACCCGCTACGCATTGCCGGCGGAAAACCTCGACGTGCTGCGTGACTCGAATTCGGATAATTTTCTGTTCAAGCTCGATCACAACCTGAGCAAACGGCACACGTTGACCGGCCGCTATTTCTTCAACGACGCGCGCTACACTAACGTCTCTCCGTTGAACGACGGCTTCGATTTGCCGTCCGGGTTCAAGAACAATTTCCTGCGCGATCAATCAGTCGTGGGGAACTTGATGTCGACGTTTACACCCAACCTGTTCAACGAGCTTCGCACCCAGTTCGCGCATCGCTCGTTTGATTTTCCGACCGTGAGCACCCAGCCTCATCTCGAGGTCGCTAACACGTTTGCCATCGGAGTCAATCGCGGGAATCCCGACTTTTACAAAGAGAGCCGGTTCGAGATTGTCGACAACGTGACTCTGACACGCGGACGCCACACGATCGGATTTGGCGGCAACTACAACTTCGTGCGGACAACCGAATCGTTTCCTCTGTTCTACCCGTTTGAAGCCACCTTCGCATCCTTGCCCGACCTGCTCAACGGCGATCCGTTCGTAATTTTCTTCCAGCGATTCCGCGCGCCGAATTTCGATGAGCCGACGCTGGACACGTCGGCGTATCTCAACAACCGGATTCCCGCAGCGGTGCGCAATCAAGCGAAGGGAGTGTTGGATCACACCTACGATGGGTTCTTTATTCAAGACAAGATTCACATCGGCAGCCGCCTGACTGCGAACCTCGGACTGCGCTATGAGTTCGAAACCTGGCCGAAGGAGGCGCTCGACAAGGATCTGAACAACGTCGACCCGCGCGCGGGATTCGCCTTCAACGCGGCCACGAAATGGAACCTGGTGATTCGAGGCGGCGCCGGCATTTTTCACGGCACGATTCCCTCTCCGCTGCTGGCGTGCCAGATTCCTTCTTGCGGGGGCCCCAAGAAATATCCGGGGCGCGAGAACAAGGAAGACGATCTGAATTCGACGACCGGGCTGTTTGCCTTCGGCGCTGATCCGGCCACTATGCATACGGCGCTCGCCGCCTTGATTGGTCCCGGCGTTAAGACCGGTGTGTATCCCCGGTTCGCGCCCGGCCCGGGAGGCGACGCGCAGAAGGCGACCATCGTTCGATTCGCAAGAGATCATCAAGCGCCGTATGGAATTCAGATGAGTCTTGGTTTCGAGATTCAGCCGGCGCAGGGCACGGCGTTCAGCGCTACATATCTACGCGTTCGAGGCGTTCACCTCGGCAGCTTCTTCAACGTCAATCAGCCCGACCCGAGCGGAACCACGGAAGCCGGCACGCCGGATTATGCCGCGCTGCGGCCTGTTTCGTTTTGCCGTCCATGCCTGCTGAATCGACGAGTCGCGGTTCCCGGGTTCCGCAATCCGGAATTTGGCGTTTTCTTTGAAGCGGACTCGCGGTGGAACTCAACCTACGATGGACTGCTGATCAGCATGAGTCAGCGCGTCAAGAAGGCAGTGAACTTTGGGATCAGCTACACCTTTTCCAAGGCCATCGACGACGGGCCGAATCCGAGTTTTGTGTTGATCCCGGTCAACTCGGCGCGCATCGATCTAGAGCGGGCATTGTCTTCCGATGATGCCCGGCATCGCTTCATCGCGAATGCCACGCTGAGTACACCGGGCGACGCAAATGCGCTGGTGCGTGATTTCCAGTTGAGCTTCATCGTGACGCTCCAGTCCCCGCATCGCTTCACCAAGTTCGCCGGGTTCGATGCCAACGGGGACGTGTTCGGGGTGAATGACCGGGTCGGTCTCGACGGCAGAAACACATTCGAGGGTGACCACCTGCAGACCGTGGACGTGCGGCTATCGCGTTCATTCACGATTCGCGAGAAGAAGAAACTGGAGCTGCTCGCTGAAGCATTTAACCTGCTCAACACGCTGAACGTCAGGTTCTTCAACACGGTCTACGGCGACTCGATCTTTCATCCGGCGAACAGCACGATCAACGACCCGCTGCTCGGACCGATTCCGACCTTCGGCGAGGGAGCGCTCAACCCGGCGTACGGAAACCCGCGAGCGATCTTCAACCCGCGGCAGATTCAGTTCGCGGCGAGGTTTACTTTCTGAGCGGGAGGAGTTGAACCACAAAGGCACACATGAGCTTTGGCCTGTACTATGCTTTTTTCGTCGAGCACCAGGCTCTCGGGAAAATCGGCAGCTCGCTTGCCACAGGTTTCGCGCACGGTGCGAGCGGCGACTTGATCGCTGCGCACGCGTCGCTTCAAACTTACGCGGACACACAATTCGACTATGTTCGCTCGGTCGATGTACATTCGCATTGGATAGGCCTGGCGATGCTGTTAATCGTCTTCGGTGTCGCCTTCGACCGCGTAGGCTTTACGGAAGGCCGTCGAGTGCTGTTAGCGTGGTTGCTGGTCGCCGGATCGGTGACCTTTCCGCTTGGCGTCATATTGCAGACGCTGGATCGAGGTATCATACCGCAGGCAGTCGCTGCAATTGGGGCAGGCCTGGTCATCATCGCGCTTGGAGCCGTAGCGCTGGGCTTTGCGCGTTCAGAGAGGGACTGATGAAAAAGAGAATTGTCTTAATTGTCGTCGCGGTGCTTGCAGTTGCTTGCTTACCCGTTGCGGCGCTCGCCCAACAGGACACAAAGAAAGCGACCACGTCCCTGATCAGCTCTCTCAGGGCAGTCCGTGTGATCGAGCTCAATTTTGTCTGGGATCGCAACTCGCCGCTGCTGGGTCTGAATCCGCCGTTCACAATCGGACTACAGACAAGCCATAAGCAAACGAGCGGCATGATTCCCGGGGGAATCGCGTTCGCCGCCGACATGATGTTTTTTAGCGGGCAACACGGTTCGCCTAACATCGACGCGCTCGGTCACATCTCGAACAACATGAAATTGTTCGGCGGCGCGGATGCCGCCGCCAGTGAAGGCGCAACAGGACTGCTCACCCTGGGGATCGAAGCCTATCCGAAGGAGCGCTTCATCAATCGCGCCGTGCTGCTCGACGTCGCCCGCTTCAAGAACATGGACGCGCTCGCGGCGGCGTATGAAATCACCGCCGAAGACCTCGAGGCTACCGCGAAAGCCGAAGGCGTCGAAATTCAACCGGGAGATTCGGTATTGATAAGGACCGGGTACGGCAGGTTCTTCGAGGCGGACCGCGCGAAATACTCGGGGTTGAGACCGGGGCCTGGTGAAAGCGCGGCTCGCTGGCTCGCGGGCAAGAAGATTTTTTTGACCGGCGACGATCAGATGAGCTACGAGGTGGTTCCTCAGAAGGGCACGATCTTCCCCTGCCACCGTATTCTGATCGCTGACAACGGAATCTATCTGGTCGAGAACTTAAACCTCGAAGAGCTCTCAAATGTGCTGGCCGAACGAAAGGTCTACGAATTCGCTCTTATTCTAAATCCGCCTCGATTGCGAGGAGCGACAGGCGCGGCGGCCAATGCATTCGCTATAATACCTCAGTGAAGAAAAGGAAAAAGGAAAAAGGTAAAAGGCAAAAGGCAGAATCCGGCGCTTCACTTTTTCATCTTACCTTTTGCCTTTTACCTTCCCTGGCATCGCTCTCACCCGGAAGGATCGGATCAAGGGAATAATGAAAATAACCATCATCGGTGGCGGGCCATCGGGCCTTTATTTTGCAATCCTGATGAAGAAGCTGGACCGGGCGCACGAGATCACCATCCTCGAACGCGACGGCCCAAATGATACTTTCGGCTGGGGCATAGTCTTTTCGGATCAGACGTTCTCTTACCTCAAGGACAATGACAAGAAGTCCTTTGCAGCGATCACCAAGGCCTGTCAGCGATGGGACAACGTAGACGTCGTTCACAAAAACCAGAAAGTCACCATTCGCGGAAACAACTTCTCAGGAATCGAGCGCCTCGCCTTTCTAAACATCTTGCACAAGCGATGCCTCGACCTCGGCGTCGATCTTCGATTCAACACTGACGCGACGGACCTCAACGAGCTCGCGCCTTTCGATCTGCTGGTCGGGGCGGATGGAGCAAACAGCTTCGTCAGGGGAGCTTTCAGCGCGTTTCAACCGTCGGTTGATCTGAGAAAGAACCGGTACATCTGGCTTGGCACTCATCAGTTGTTTCATGGCCTGACGCTGACCTTTCGCCAGCACGAAGCCGGGCTGTTCATCGCGCATGCATACAAGTTCAACGACACGACCAGCACGTTCATCGTCGAGTGCGGCGAAGCTACATGGCGGAACGCTCGGTTCGACTGGCAGTCAGACCCGGAAACTTGTGAATACCTTGCCGAGGTATTCAAGCCCGATCTGGGCGGGCACCCCCTGCTGTCCAACAACTTTGTCCGTTGGCTCAACTTTCCATTAGTGAAGAACAAACAATGGCACCATAAGAACATCGTGCTGCTCGGGGACGCGCTTCACACGGTGCATTTCTCGATCGGGTCGGGCACAAAGCTGGCGGTCGAGGATTCGATTGCGCTGGCGAAATGCTTCAAAGCGGGGAAGGATGTCGAACGAACCCTCGCCGAGTTTCAAAGAGTCAGGAAGCCGATCGTCGACGAGTATCAAGACGCCGCTTATTCGAGCCTGCTCTCCTTTGAAACTGCCGAGAAAGAAATGCACCTCGATCCGATTCCTCTCGCTTACAAGCTGATGACTCGAAGCAAGAAGATCGACTACGAAAAGTTGAAGCAACGTGACCCCGAGTTCATCGCGGCCTACGACAACTGGAGAGCAGAAGGCCGAGGTCAGAAGTCAGAAGTCAGAAATCAGAGGTCAGAAGTCAGAGGTCAGAAGTCAGAAGTCAGAAGCCAGAAGGCAGAAGGCAGAAGGCAGAAGGCAGAAGCCGGAAGGCAGAAGGCAGAAGGCAGAAGGCAGAAGGCAGAGATCAAAGGTCAGAAGTCAGAGGTCAAAGGTCAGAGGTCAGAAGTCAGAGGTCAGAAGTCAGTAGCTAGAAATCGCAAGCAATGATGGCGAGTAATTGCTGTCAGACGACCGCCTAAAAGCTAGTGCTGAAAACTTGACTTCTGCTTTCTGCCTTCTGCCTTCTGCCTTCTGCCTTCCGCCTTCTGCCTTCCGACTTCTGACCTCTGACTTCTGACCTCTAGCAGCCATGTGGCACCCTAAGAATCCAGTAAAGCACCCGATTCTTCCCGCTCGCTGGCCCTCTGAGGACCAAGCGGCTCGGTCTCGGCTCTTCTCTCCGATCGCGGTGGGATCGGTCGCGCTCGAAAGCCGCACATGGGTCCCGGCAATGGTCCCCTGGCGAGCCACTGAAGACGGATTCGTCACTCCAAACATCATCGAGTGGTACGGAAGGTTCGCAGCCGGGCGTCCCGGCGCGATCGTCGTTGAAGCTACGGGAATTCGCGACATCGCCAGCGGTCCCCTTCTTCGAATCGGGCACGACCGTTTCATTCCGGGCTTGCGCGAATTGGTTCAAACTGTCAGGCGCGAAAGCGGCGGGCACACGCGGCTGTTCATTCAGATAATCGACTTCCTGGCAGTCAAGCGCCGTCCGGCTAGAGACACGTACTTCGCCCGCTTCTTTAAAATGAACCAACATCATCGGGTAGCGCTCGCTGAAGCGACCCGCGATATGCACTGGCTCGAAGCCAGCGAAGGGGACATTCGCGCTTATCTGAATACCGCGACTGATGAGTTGCTGGAGCAGGTGCTTGACGAGCGTGAGCTTGAATCGCTGCGTTACGGCTATCGCGAGCGAGTCACCGATGTGGACTTGCCTCACATCCGCGACTTGCCCCGGGCGCTGCCCCAGATCTTCGCAGCGGCTGCCGGCCGCGCGCGCGCGGCCGGCTTCGATGGAGTCGAGCTCCATTACGCGCACGCGTACACGATGGCGTCCTTCTTGAGCGCGAAGAACGATCGCCTCGACGGTTACGGCGGTCTTCGAGAGAATCGGGTTCGGCTCCCGCTTGAGGTCTATCGCGCCGTGCGTGAGCGAGTCGGAGGCGACTATACGGTGGGTGTTAGATTCCTCGGCGACGAAGCAATCGAAAATGGCAGTCACCTTGAAGATGCTGTGTACTTCGGCGTCGAATTCGCGCGTGCGGGCTTCGATTACCTCTCGGTGTCAAAGGGCGGGAAGTTTGACGATGCAAAGCAGCCGAAGATCGGACAGGCGGTTTACCCGTACACCGGGCGCAGCGGCTATGAGTGCATGCCGACGGTGCTCTCAGACGAGCAGGGTCCATTCGGGCGCAATGTGCCGCTCGCGGCGGCGATCAAGCGAGCAGTGAATGAAGCGGGCTTGACGACCCCGGTCGTGACCTCGGGCGGAATTGCGACTTTCGAGCAAGCTGAAGCTATTCTTGGCGACGGTGAAGCTGATATCATAGCCGCCGCGCGGCAATCGCTCGCGGACCCGGATTGGTTCTTGAAGATTCGCCTGGGGCGGGGAGACGAGATTCGGCGTTGCGTGTTCACCAACTACTGTGAAGGGCTGGATCAGATGCACAAGCAGGTGACGTGCAAGCTGTGGGATCGAGTGAATCGGGATGAGCCGGAAATCTCGATGAGCGATGATGGCCGCCGTCGATTGATTCCGCCGCGATGATTCGCCTTTGCGTGCTTTGCGACTTGGCTTCTTTGCGTTGAACTTTCAAACGCAAAGCCGCGAGAACGCAAAGCTGATTACGAATTAAGACAAGGACTGACGCAGGATGATGTATTGGCGCGAAATATCGGTCAACTGGGGCGAGTCGGACCCGTTTGGTCTGGTCTATTATCCGCGAATGCTCGCGTGGTTCAACGACACCGAGCACGAGCTGTTTAGAACGCTCGGCTACCCGATCGACAAAATGATCCAGAACGATCGCACGACGTTCGTGATGGGTGAGATTCATTTTCGGTTCATCGGACCGGCGGCTTACGGAGATCGTGTGACGCTCAAGCTCGTGCTCAAGGAGATGAGAGAGCGGACCCTGCATTGGGAGTGCAGCGCCAAGCTCACTTTGACCGGCGCGCCCGTAACCGAAGGCACGGCGACCCGCGTATACGCGCGCATCAACGAAGACGGCACGCTCAAGTCCACGCCCATACCGGAGGAAATGCGTCGCGCGCTAACCTCGGCTGGCGTGGTCACTTCCTTCACCCCGAAGGGCGGGAGCAAGTGAGCGCGGGAGAATCGCCGCTGATCTGTGTCGATCTGCGAACCGAAGGCCGCGACAATCAGCGGTGAATTACTTATGGCAAACTGGGACAAAGAAGAACTCGAGCTCAAGAAGAGTCACGGGTGGAGACACAAGCCCGGCAAGCGAATCTTCGTAGCGGATCGCGGCGCCCTGCGCCTGGAATTCCCGGAAGACTGGGTGGTCATTCCGGACGATGACTCGATCAAGTTTTACGACAAACAACCTCCGGATGACGATTGCTGTATGGCCGTCTCGTACATGCGGCTGCCGCCTGTTGACTTGAGCGGTTTGCCCGTTTCGGAAATGCTCAAGGTGGCGATGGAGGGCGATACGCGGCCAATCTATTCGAGAAGTGAGACCCATCAAGTGAAGCACGAGGATCTGGAACTCGTGTGGGTAGAGCTTTCCTTCATCGATCCGGCACAGCAGCGGGATTGCCGATCGCGCATGTGCCTCGGCCGTGGGTCTGGGATTCAGCCGCTGATCACAATGGAATTCTGGGAAGATGATCGAGCACGTTGCGCGCCGGTCTGGGACGACGTTTTGGCAAGCCTTCAACTCGGCGTGTGCATCGAAGACCCCACACGAGGACCGGTTGTGCAGTGAGATGTACCGCAGGTTGTCTAACCTGCGATTAGAGCGGCAATGGATGTACCGTAGGTTGTCTAACCTGCGGCAGGAAGCCAAAACTACACCGCAGGTTAGACAACCTACGGTACATCGGAGCTGAATGGCACAGACATGGCCACAAATCGCGCTGCCTGACTACCCCAATGAAATTCACGCGGACCCTGGAGACCTTCCATTCAACCAGGAACAATTGCTGAAGATGTATTCCGCCATGCGGCTCGCGCGAACGTTTGAAGAAAAACTCGCCGCGCTCTATCGACAGGGGAAGATTTTCGGCGCCGTTTATCTGGGCATGGGTCAGGAAGCGACTTCTGTTGGAAGCGCCAGCTTGCTTCAAGACGGCGATTTGTTTTCAACCGTCGCGCGCAACCTCTCAGCCTGGTTCTATCGAGGAGTCAAACCCGAGCACGTTATGGCTCGCTGGTTTGGGAAGGACCAGCCGCCTTCAAACGGCCGCGAGCTTGGATTGTTCCTGGCTGACTTGAAAGAGTACCGGATCTTTCCTTATCACAACGGCTCGATGGCCTCGTGGATACCGGCAGGCGCGGGCTACGCGCTCGCGTTCAAGATGCGACGGCAACCAAACGTCTGCCTTTGTTTCACCGGCGACGGTGCGACCAGCCCGGGAGACTTTTATGAGGGCGTGAACTTCGCTTCGATTCACAAGCTGCCACTGGTGATAATCTGCGAGGTGAATCAGTTCGCTTACTCGACGGTTTGTGAAAAGCAGATGCCGGTGAAAAACGTTGCGGATCGCGCGTCCGCTTTCAACATCTACGCCGAGACTGCTTTTGGCAATGACCTGTTCACAGTGATCGCCGCAGCGCGACGCGGTATCGAGCACGCGAGAAGCGGCAACGGCCCTGCGCTGATCGAGTTTAAAACGTTTCGAAGGCGTGGCCACGGCGAGCACGACGATATGGCGTATGTTTCGAAAGAGCTTCGAGAGTTTTGGGAAGAGCGTGACCCGGTTGCGATGTATCGGCGCTGGCTGACTGGACGCGCTGAGGTCGATGAAACGACTATCAAACGGTTGGAAGACGAGTCTGCTCGAACGGTTGACGCGGCAGTCGAATATGCTGAAGCGTTGCCGTTCCCGAAGCCCGAGACGGTGACTGATCGATTGTTCGCGCCTTCGCCTCACGATCCTAAACCTGAGGATCGAAAAAGGATCTTCGAACCAATCGAGACTCCCGCTATCCCGGCGCTGACGGCCGCTCAGGAGAAATCGGGCGGAGAACACTTCTGACATTTAGACGACGCTCAAGGGGTGTGTCTAAATCAAGCCGTGTTACCATGCGAGTAATACGGTTGCGATTCGACAGGAGAAGTAAATGGCAAGAAGACTGAAAAACATTAAGGAAATCAAGATCGAACGGCCTCCACGGGCGAAGCTCTCAGCGGAAGAATCATTAAAACGCACGCAGGAGTTTGATAAGCGAAAGGAGAGGTTCATTGCCTCTATTCGAAAAGGCAACGGTTGAAGTCTATCTACCCGACTAGGTTGTATACAGCGTCTATCATTCAATTTGAATGGCCGTAATCACCTACCTCCAAGCCATAAGCGCCGCCCTGCGCGACGAGATGCGGCGCGATCCGAGCGTGTTCGTTCTCGGCGAAGACATCGGAGTCTTCGGCGGCGCCTTCAAGATCACTCAGGGCTTTCTCGAAGAGTTCGGTCCTGACCGTGTCATCGATACGCCGATTTCTGAATCTGGTTTCGTCGGCGCCGCGTGCGCAGCGGCTACCGTGGGGTTTCGCCCGGTCGTAGAGTTTCAGTTCATCGACTTCATCGCCTGCGCGTTCGATCAGATCGTCAACTACGCGGCGAAATGTTATTACCGCTGGGGCATTCAGATGCCCGTAGTCTTTCGCGGGCCGACGGGCGGCGGGATTCATGCGGGGCCTTATCACTCGCAGAACCCGGAAGCGTGGTTCGCGCACACGCCCGGCCTGAAAGTCGTGCTGCCCTCGACCGCGAAGGACGCGAAGGGGCTGTTGATCGCCGCGATTCGTGATAACAACCCGGTCGTCTATCTCGAAAACAAGTTTCTTTATCGCCACTATCGCGAAGAAGTACCCGACGATGACTACGTCGTGCCTATCGGTGTCGCCGCGCTGCGGACGATGGGTAGCGATCTTTCGATCATCAGCTACGGAGCTGCGGTTCATCTGTGCGTCGAGGTAGCGAGGACGCTTGAAAAGGAAGGGGCCTCGGTTGAGGTGGTCGATCTGCGCTCGCTCGTGCCGTTGGATCGCGAGACCGTACTCGAGAGCGTGAAGAAAACAAACCGAGCGCTTGTAGTTCACGAAGCGAACATCACCGCCGGCTTCGGAGCAGAGATCGCTGCCCTCATCGCGCAGGAGGCCTTCGAGCATCTCGACGCGCCGGTTATGCGAGTCGCTTCGCTCGACGTGCCCGTGCCCTTCAGTCCACCTCTCGAGATGGCGATGCTGCCATCAGTCGATAAGATCGCCGCCGCGGCGAGGCAGTTGTTGGCCTATTAATCCCGCCCGCCTGATCACGCGCAGGCGCACACTTCTTCAAAATCGATACCTGCAAATTGCAGGATGATTCATTCTCTGCTTACTGGATCGAGCATCACAAGTTCAGCGGTCACACACCGATGTGACGAATGAACAATTGCGTGGTGATGTTAGGAAGCAGCCGGGACGCCTGCGCACAGGCGCGGTGTCTAACGCGGCGATCATTGCCGCTCTGCGAGCCACTTTGAGAGGCGGAAGGCCGGATAGCTGGCGGCGAGAAGAAGTAACGCATAGATGCTGTTTCGCGTGTCGCTGGCCACAGCGCCTCCGAGGAAGGCTATCGAACCGAGAAGCGAAACCCCGGTCGTCCACGGATAGCCCCACGCTCGATAAGGGCGCTGCCGATCGGGTTCACGTCGCCGCAGCACGAACAGCGAAAGGAAAGAGACCGCATAGTTCACTACGAAGAAGAATGCAAGCACTGCGATTATGTTCTCGAAAATCTTATGTGACTTTTCGAAGCTGCCGCCAAAGATGAACAGCGCTGCTACGACCGTGCTCGCAAAAAGGGCGGCGGTCGGCGTACCGCCTTCATTCACCTTGACCGCGCGCGACGAAACAAGCCCGTCGCGGCTCATCGCAAACAGAACTCGTGTTGCCATCAACTGGCAGGCGTTGATCGCACTCGACATCGATATAATCGTAAGAGAACGAATGATCGTATCTCCTTGCTGGCCGAAGATCACTTGAGCGGCTGCGCCCATCGCCAGGTTCGCTCCTGCAATCTGCGAGATGGGCAGGACGTAGAGCAGCGCAAAATTGACCAGCAAGTAGATCGCTATGATTGAGAGCACACCTCCGAAGATCGAGCGAGGGATGTCGCGCTTGGGATTTCGAACCTCTTCAGAAAAATAGATCACGCCGGTCCAGCCGTCGTAGGTGTAAATCACCGCTTGCAGCGCAAGCACGAAACCGATGAGCGAGGGCACAGCGAGCGGAGCGGCTTCCGCGGCCTGAGTTGTTGCTTGGTGCCTGCCGCCCATCGCGAAACAGGCAATGACCAGAGCGACAAAGGCAAGAGCTTTGGCCAGGCTCGTGATGTTTTGAACTCCGCTGCCCCATCGAATCCCTCGCCACTGGATGACAGCGAAAGCTATGACAATGACGAACGCGATCGCGACAGTCTTGCCCGCCAGCGAGGGAAAGAGCACGCCAAGGTACTCGCCAATTACAACCGAGATGGCCGCGCTCGTTCCGCAGGTCGAAACCCAATCGCTCCAGCCGACCACGAAACCAGCATAGTCGCCGAGCGCATAATGCGCGAAGACGTACTGGCCGCCGGAGCGCGGTATCATAGTGCCGAGCTCCGCAATCGAGAACGAGCCTAGCAACGCGTAGAGCCCGCCCATGATCCAGACGCCGATGAACATCCAGACGATAGGCAGGTGGCCTGCGACTTCGCCGGGCGTGCGCAGAATGCCTGCGCCAATCGTGTTGCCGATTATGACGGCGAGCCCGAATCCAACGCCGAGGATCTGAAGGAGTCGCCCGCGGCTGGTAGGTGTGTGGCTAGTGGCTTCGACAGCAGGCGGCAAAGACACCCTCTTTGAAATGATGTCGAGGAGAATACGGGCGACGAAGACTTTGCTTTACGAACGAACCGCGCTGTGACTAATTGGAGAAATGCTGACCACCTGAGTCAACACCAAGCTCGGCAGTGTCTTGACACCGCCCCAACCTCGATAGGGAAAGCAAGTTAGCTACAAAAGGCGGGCCGTGATGGCGTGCTTCGCGCTACTCTCGGCCAGAAGGACGCTAACATCTGAGCCGCCTAGATACCGAAGACCTGTATGAACACCTTGCGCTCGTTGGGACCATCAAACTCGGTCAGGATAACGCTCTGCCAGCGACCAAGGACCAACTCGCCCCGATCTATTGGCACGGACACGCTGTGGCCTAGCACGACTATTCTCAAGTGCGAGTCGGCGTTGTGGCGATCGCAGTCCGAGAATTCCGGGTCGTTGTGCCGGTAGTACATATCGCGAGGGACCATTCGTTCAATCGACGTTTTGACGTCGGAGAGCAGCGCGTCCTGCCACTCGTTGACGATCAGGCCCGCCGTCGTATGGAGCGAGGACACCTGGACGTAACCATCCTCGACACCGGTCGATTCTGCAAACTCGCGTACGTCGTCGCTCAAGTTCACGAGATCGGTCCGCTCGTGAGTCTTGACCACAATCGTCTTCGAGAAAACCTTGACCGAACCCTCGTTCGAGTAACAGTCAAGTGAGCCAGCGCGCCTTTCGCGGCCCTTTGTAGCTTCCATCCTTTGTCTCCTCCCGAGTGTTTATCGAATTTGTGTGTTGTTGTCCTGCTTTGGTCAAAGGCGGATTATACTATAGCAACTGGCGCGGACGTATGGCAAAACTCTGTTAGACCAGGTCGCTCGCGAGCTGCTGGAAAACCCAATTCGGGTCCTTGTCCCGAACCGTAGCGGAGACCTGAAATGGCTCCAACGCCTTCTCTTTCCATAGCCCAGGGCGTTTAAACACGGTCTCTTCTTCACGCCTGGTTGATTAGCAAAACCAACCGCCGCACCAACGCCGCCATTCGCTCGGCGCAAAGTTTGGACCGCTTGCGAAGCTCCAACAGTCCATTGAATGCACTCGGCCTGAGCAACGCGGCCTTGATAACCCTCATCTGGTCGACTCGGCCATCGCAGGTTCGAAACTGGTTGAAGTCGAGCGGAAGATCTTCGTCCAGTAAATCGGTGATGGAGCGAGCGATCAGAAACGGGAGACCCCGCCTTCCGCACACGTTTGCGATTGCCGTCGATTCCATATCAACAAAGCCTGTTTCGCCACCCGCAAGCGAGGTCGCCAGCGCGCGCTTTGACTCGGCCTGCCAGAGAATCTCATGAGAGGTCACGGCCACGCCGAAGTGGATCGTCGGATCATCGATCTGGACTCGCCTTGCCGCGGAGAGCAGCTTAGCGTCGGGGGTTGCGCTCGAATCGCGCACTTTGTCGGCGATCACAATGTCACCTGCTCGAAGCGACGGCGACAGCGCTCCGGCGAAGCCGATGCTCAAAACCGCGCGGGCGCTTCCTTGCTCGAGCCATGCCTCCAGATGTCGCTCGGCGTTGACTACACCTTCACCGGTCTCGAGCAGCGCCAGGCCCGGATGAGGCTCGCCGCCAAGCTCAGCCAATTCGCGGCTCAACGCGGCAACGATCAGGATTGGGGCTTCTTTGGCGTTAGACGTAGCCATGTCCTCGAAACCACTTGACCGCGCGGTCCAGCGCAGGCTCGATCGGGTTTTGCGGAAGCCCAAGATCACGGACCGCCTTCGAAGCGTCGAACCACATCTTGTGCCGCGCAAGCTTGACGCTTTCCAGCGGAACGTCCGGCTCGCGGCGAGCTATGTCTATCGACCAGAAGTTCTCGATCCGAGCATAGGTTTCGGCGACCCAGTGCGGCACCTTCATCGTCGGCGAAGGAATCTCAGTGACACTTGCAAGAGCATCGAACAGCTCTTTCAAAGTAAGGTTGCGGCCGCCAAAAATGTAGCGCTCGCCGACGCGGCCCTTTTCCGCCGCGAGCACGTGTCCTTCAGCACAGTCGCGCACATCGATCAGATTCATCCCCGTGTCCACGTAGCCGAACATCTTGCCCCGAAGAAAGTCGACGATGATTTTTCCGGTTGGGGTGGGCTTGATGTCCAGCTCACCGACCGGAGTGCTTGGGTTGACGATGACAACCGGCAACCCGCGATTCGCCCACTCTCTGACTTTCTCTTCGGCAAGAAACTTACTTCGCTTGTAGTGACCGATCATGTCGTCGATCGCAACAGGCGTGTCTTCATTGGCCGGCGCGCCGTTGTCGTTCAACCCGAGGCACCCGACTGTGCTGGTGTAGACGACCCGCTCGACGCCTTCATCGAAGGCAGCTTGCATGACGTTGTTCGAGCCTTCGACGTTGCTCTGATACATCTCTGTAGGGTCTTTGCACCAGAGGCGATAGTCGGCGGCGCAGTGATAAACGACGCGGCAACCTTTGGCCGCGCGCCTCAGCGAATCTAAGTCGCGAAGATCGCCGGTGACGAACTCGACGTGAAGGTCTTCTAGGTTGTCGCGGCGGCTCGTAGATCGAACGAGACACCGAACCTGTTCACCGCGTTCGAGCAGAACTCGAACAAGGTGCGATCCGACGAATCCGGTTCCACCTGTTACGAGTGCTTTCACGATTGTTTCTGCGTTATGAAGCGTCAGTGATCTCTTGCGCTCGATACTACCGGTCAGGGCGCGGAGGTGCAACGGCATACCCACCTCTGTCAGAGGCGGGTAGCTGATGCTGAAGCCTACAACAGAGGCGGCGGGAGATTCGCAAATCCCCCAACCGGAAGGTTGGGGTGCTTTCACTTCGGCCTACTGGAAACCGGGCAGCGGCTCTCTGCAATCCCCCAACCGGGGCTAGAGTGAAGAATCCCCAACCTCACGGTTGGGGGATTTGCGGTCACCGGGCCGCCTCTCTTGTAGGCTGGACGGAAGCATCCCCAACCTCCCGGTTGGGGTTTTCACACAATCTCTGACGAGGTGGGTGTGCACGAAAACCTAACGCACCGAGCTCGTGACCTCAGTTTATTTCAGCCGTAGCAAGGTGTATATTCGTCACGTCCTGACGCATCAAGAATACGACAGAGGCAGATGGAAGCTATGAGCGTCTCAACAAAGGAACTTCAAGACACTGGGCGAACATGCGCCGGATACTTACCATTCGGAACGAACGCGAATACGATCAGGCAGTCAAACGGCTGAACGGTTTGCTCGATGAGATTGGAACTGACGAGCGGCATCCGTTGTACGGTTTGCTTGATACGCTTGGCACTTTCATCCACGCCTACGAGGAGAAGCATTTCAACGAGGGCGAAGTGAACGGACCCGAGATGCTGCGGTTCTTGATGGATGAGCACGGACTCAGGCACTCCGACTTGCCCGAAGTCGGTTCCCAACGCGTGGTGTCGGAAATATTAAGAGGAAAGCGGGAACTCACCGCGAGTCAGATGCGGGCGCTCGCTGCTCGATTCCATGTATCGCCCTCGGTCTTCATATGAGTGGATCATTTCGATTGATGTGAAATTCGGGAACGACTAAATGTCTTTACAAACATCTGGTCTTCTTATCCATACTTCCTCTCCGCTACTCTCTATTTTGAGAATGGCGATTCCCCCACCGATGGTCTTTGGCTCTGCTTGCTTGAGGACACACTGACGCATCGCCTGTTCTAACCACCGTCCGATGCCCTCTTGGATATTAGACAACGCGCCCGAACGGTTCAGTTTGTCCATTAAGTCGCCGCAGCCAAGTTATGTAGTCGACGGGGTTCTGAGAGTCGGTTCCCACGTTGTATCTTTTGCAGACCTCTATTCCTGGATCGTCTGGACCCAGTGCGTGAAACCTTATGCCCGACATTGCAGGCGACTCGTTCTCAATTCATAAATTCTATCTGGGGTTCTCACAAGGATTACGCAAGTCCCGAAGGCAAGCTTCAAGCAATGAGCTTTGTCGGAGTAATCCGTAAGGATTCGGAATGGTTGATGTCCTTTGGTTTCCAATCGTGGTTCAGGGACGCTTCGTTTTTCTCGCCTGTTGACCATTCGTGGGCTTTCCTTTGTTGACCCTTTGTTCCAACTCGACGCGGCTTAGCGTACCTTGACCACGCCGCTCAGCGATCAGCTTCCAAAACTTGTCGCTTGTTCCGAGTTCTATCTGATCCTTGTCCAAGCCTTCAACTCCAACAATCAACGCCACAGGCTTGCCCTCGCGTGTTATGACCACCCGCTCGCTCTGGGACTCTCTAATACAAGTATCAAGAGTGGCTCGTTCAACATTCATAACTTTCATAATACTTCCTCTGTGGTCTTGTGAGGCGGCTTGTGACGAATAGCTCGTATGACTACTATCGCTTCCGCCTCGTCAACATCATAGAAAACGCGGAACTGACCAACCCTCAACTGCCAAACTGGTTCTTCATGTTCCCACGGCGGAACCAAACCAACAAGGATCTTCCGGTTACGCGTTTGTTCGGTAGGCCGGTAAGTAAGCTGTGCGTCGATGCGATCTAAGATTTCTGTGCGTTGGGCGGCACGCAGCCTTTTCAGATCATTGGCCACGTCTTCAGCGTATCTGATGTCGTACATTCGCAGCTCATTCTGACTTCAATCACCCCGTCAAATTCCAAACCGCCATCCGCGCCATATCCCGAGGGCTCTTCCTCAACTCGAACATCGCTGAAGCTTCAAACCCGCTGTGCATCATGCAGTTCTTGCACAAGCGGTCTTCCCGCGATTCCCAGTACGCCCAATCCACGCCGTTCCAGAACTCTTCCCACGTCTCGTAGTATTTCTGCCCGATCAAGTAACAAGGGCCTTTCCACCCACGCGGCGTGCGAGTCACCGTGCTCCAAGGCGAGCAGTTGTAGTCGCGCATTCCCGCCGTGAACTCCAGATACATCGGCGTAGACATCAGGCGATACTTTTTGGAAAGCTCCAGCACCCGTTTGAACTTGGTTTGAATCTCATTCTGCGAAAGAAAAATGTCGCGATCCACTGACTCGTAGTGATAGCCGGGAGAGATCATCATCCCGTCAACACCAAGCTCGGATACCAATTTGCACACATCTTCGATCTCGCTCATCTCGGTTTCTTTGAAGACGGTTGTGTTGGTCGTGACGTGGTAGCCCAGCCGCTTCGACTCCTTGATCATCTCGATCGCCTTGTCGAAGACGCCGGCGCGATCGCAGACCAAGTCGTGAGTCTTTTGCATGCCGTCGAGGTGAACGTTGATCGTCAAACGCTTGTGTGGCGCGAACTTTCCGAAGAGATTCTTGTCGAGCAACAGCGCGTTCGTGCAAAGATATATGTGGCGCTTCCGCTCGATGATTCCTTCGAGCAGTTCTTTCAGCTCGGGATAGATCGTAGGCTCGCCGCCGCAGATCGACACGATCGGCGCTCGGGTTTCTTCAACCGCTTTCAAGCATTCGTCCAGCAGCATGCGATCTTCGAGCTTGCCGGTATGCCGCTCGAGCGCGCAGCCCAGGCACGCGAGGTTGCATGTGTAAAGCGGTTCGAGCATAAGCACCATCGGAAAGCGCTTATTGCCCTTGAGCCCGTTTCTGACCTGATGCGCGATCGCATCCGTTGTTATGTGCATCGGAAATCGCATTTTTTATCCTGCTAGTAGTACCGCCTTCAGGCGGAAATTTGTATTTGACGAGCAGCTCTCGCTACCAACTTCCGCCTGAAGGCGGTACTACGAACCTTAGTCCTTCTCCACCTGCCGCTCATACATCCCAAGCGCGAGCAACGGGAAGTAAGTCGCGTACAGATGGTAGCGCAAATAAAATACCCCTGGAAAGCCGGTACCCGTCCAGTAGTCGTCTTTCCACGAGCCGTCCTCGCGTTGTGTCTTGATCAGATATTCGACCCCGCGTTTCAATCCATCGCTCGGATCATCGGTGGCCATCAAACCCATCAGCGCCCAGGCCGTCTGCGAAGGAGTACTCGGCCCTTGCCCTTTGCACCCGGGGTCGTCGTAGCTTCCCGGCGATTCGCCCCACCCGCCGTCCGCGTTCTGAATCGCGCGCAGCCAGCAGCCCGCGGCCTGATATGGAGGCTCCATCATGTCCTCGCCGATGCGATTAAGGCCGTTCAGCGACAGCCAGGTGCCGTAGATGTAATTGACGCCCCAGCGCCCAAACCACGACCCGTCGCGTTCCTGCTCTTTGGCCAGAAACGCCAGGGCCTTCTGCACAACCGGATGATCCCGCCTGAAGCCGAGAGCTGAGAACGTCTCGACGCCGCGGCCGGTGATGTCACTGGTCGACGGATCGATCATCGCGTTGTGATCGGCGAACGGGATCTGAGTCAGAAACTGCTCGTCGCAGTCGCGATCAAACGAGGCCCATCCGCCGTCCTTGTTCTGCATCGTCAGGACCCACGCGAGCCCGCGGTCCATCGCAGCTTTCTTGAGGCGCTCCTGCTGCGGGTCGCGAAAGCGAATCTTGCTTAGCGCCGTCAGCACTTGAAACGTGTCGTCGACATCGGGATAAAACTCGTTCGCGTATTCGAAGTACCATCCGCCGGGCCGGCCTTCGGGGTTCTTGACCTTCCAATCCCCGGCCTCTTTGACTTCTTTCTCCAGAATCCACTCGGCTGCTTTTTGAAGCGCGGGATGATCGGCAGCCAAGCCCGACTCGGCGAGCGCGTTCATTGCAAGCGCGGTGTCCCAGACCGGCGAGAAGCACGGCGCGACTCGCAACGAGTCGCCCTCTTCGATTTCCAGCTTCTCGAGCTCGCGAATCTGTGAGGAGGTCAACGCATGATCGTTGTCATAGCCGAGACACCTCAGCGCGATGATCGAGTTTATGATCGGCGGGAAGATCCCGCCGATGCCGTCGCTCTTCTCGAAGTGGTCGATCATCCACTGCTCGCACGCCTTCAATGCTTTCTCGCGCGAAGGCGACCACCGCTTGCGCTCGAGCAGCTTGAGCGTGAAATCCGTTGTGCTGAACACCGTCCGCCAGAAGCCGCGCCGCGCCGACATGTTCACCGACTTGTCCAGCAAGAGCTCGCCGATACTCTGGGGCTCCGGCACCGAACAGTAGGGCTTGCTCGCCCACATAACCGCGAGGGGGACGACTATCCCGCGTGTCCAGGCAGACATCTCGTACAGATTGATCGGCGCCCAGGTCGGCAAGAGAATGATCTCGGGTGGAACCGCGGGGCAACGCTCCCAGGGATATTGCCCGAAGATGGCGAGATAGATTCGCGTGAAGCTGTTCGCCGCATCGAGTCCTCCGAGATCGCAGATCGCCTCGCGAGATTTCCGCATGTGCGGGGCATCCGGTGAATCACCGAGCAGCTTCAGCACGAAATAAGCCTTCGCCGACGCGCTGACCTCCGCCGGGCCGCCTTCGTAAATCGCCCAGCCGCCTTCGGGCAGCATTTTCTGGCGAATGTAGTTTGCGGCTTTGCGGCACCGCTCTTCCTGCGAGCGGCCGATGAAGTGCATCGTCAGAACATATTCGGATTCGAGGATCGTGTCGCCTTCCAGCTCACCGCACCAGTGGCCGTCGGCATGCTGAATCTGAAGCATGTACTCCTGAGCCGATTGAATCGCCCGCAGCACGCCGGTGCGCAACTCTTCGTCCACTCTGGCGAGCGTCGCTTGGTTCTTATTAAACATTGAGCCTGCGCCCTAATCCTTCTCTTCTAGTTTTTGTGAGCCCGAAGGCTCAAAGGAGTCCCAACGGCCAAGATAATACTAAGCTTCAGCGCCGCGTATCAAGCAGTTCGCCGCTGACGATGAGCAGTGAGAGAGGCCTGAGATGCGCCGCAGACTCCAGGAAGTGGCGCAGAACTTTAGTCTGTGGAGACTCAGATAAGGAACGCCACAGACTAAAGTCCGCGCCACATCGCGGTTCACACCATCAGCTTTTCAGGATGCAGCAATTCCTGCGGTAAGGCGAAGTGAACATTCTCATCCTCGCCCGGCTGCTCCTCGAATTCAGTCGCGCCCATCAGCCGCAGATGACCAAGCACTCGGATGACCAGCTCCTCAGGCGCGGATGCGCCGGCTGTCACACCGACTACTGTCGCGCCGTTAAGCCATTCAGGCTTGATCTCGTCTTCATCATTCACCAGATAGGCCGGCGTTCCGCCGACAGCAGATACTTCGCACAAGCGCTGAGAATTCGAGCTGTTCTGCGAACCGACGACAAGCAGCACATCGACTCGCTCGGACATCTGTTTTACGGCGTTCTGGCGATTCTGGGTCGCGTAACAAATGTCGTCCTTCGCGGGAGACTGCACGCTTGGGAACTTACGCTTCAGTGCTTCAATGATTTCAGCCACGTCGTCCAGCGAGAGCGTAGTCTGGGTCAAATACATGACCCGATCCGAGTTTGGAACCACGAGCCGCTCGACGTCTTCAACCGAGCTTACCAACTGCATCGGGGCTTCGCCCATCGTGCCCTCGACCTCTTCGTGTCCGGGGTGGCCGATCAACACCATCGAGTAACCGTCGCGCGAGAAGCGAATCGCTTCGAGGTGTACCTTAGTCACCAGCGGGCAAGTCGCGTCGATAATGCGCAGCGCCTTACTTTCCGCCAGCTCGACCACCTGCGGCGAGACGCCGTGTGCACTGAACACGCACACAGAGCCGTCGGGTATTTCGTCAACGCTATCGACGAAGATCACGCTGCGTTTGCTGAGGTTTTCGACGACGTAGCGATTGTGCACTATCTCGTGGAAGACGTAGATCGGCGGCGGGTAAAAGTCCAGCGCGCGTTCGACAATATCGATGGCTCGCACTACACCGGCGCAGAAGCCGCGCGGCTTGGCCAGCACTACCTTCTTAATTGGCATCAACAGTCCTTCCGGCCCGGTTCATCTCCCTAAGTAACTTAGCGACCGGGCAACAACAGGGGATTATAGCAACCTCGCTTCCCTGCTCAAAATGGCTCAGGTTCTGAAGCTGCTGCTTGAACCCTCAACGCTTCCGCTGTAGTATTGCCACCGCTTCTCGTCCGGTTGAGTTTGAACGTCCGCGACAAACTCGAGTTTGCCGCTGGCTCATTGACGCGGCAATTCGGCACTCACGACAGACTGTCTGACTTTCCACAGGAGGACATCACAATGACACGCAGGAGCAACTCTCTGATACTCGCGATCGCTCTCGTCATTACTATCGGGGCGGATGTGGCTATCGCCCAGCAGCGCGGCAAGCTCATGGTCGAAACGCTGCTTGACTGGCGGTCGGCCTCCGACCCTCAGCTTTCACCTGACGGCTCGCGAATCGTTTACGTCTACGGCTTCGCCGATAAAATGAACGATCGCAACCTCAGCAACCTGTGGATCGCAAGCGTCGACGGCAAAGACATCCGCCCGCTCTCTCAAGGCGAACAGCGCGATACGTCACCGCAGTGGTCGCCCGACGGGAAGCGAATCGCCTACATCTCAACAAAAAGCGGCAAGCCTCAGATCGTCGTTCGCTGGATGGACACCGGGGCCGAAGCTACGATCACCGATCTCCAGGAAGCGCCATCCGGCATCGTCTGGTCACCCGACGGGACTCAGATAGCCTTCAGCAAGCTCGTGCCGGCCGCCGCGCCCAAAGGCGTGAAAATGCCCGAGAAACCGAAGGGCGCGAAGTGGGCCGATCCGCCCATCGTCGTCACTCGGCTTTGGTATAGGCAAGACGCGCAGGGCTATCGGCCGTACGGCTTCCGGCATGCGTTCGTGATTCCTGCGACCGGCGGCGCGCCGCGGCAGATCACTAACGGCGACTACGACTACAGCCCGCCTCAGTGGATGCCGGACGGCAAGACGATCCTGACCAGCGCCGTGCGCAAGCCCGACGCCGAGTGGGATCACGATGGCGCTGACATCTACTCAGTCTCGGTAGCCGATGGTTCGATGAAACAGTTGACCAGTCGCGTCGGGCCGGACGCCGGGGCGATTGCGTCGCCCGACGGTCGTCGCATCGCGTATGCCGGCTTCGACGAGAAGCGCAACAGCTACACGGTGTCGAATCTCTACGTGATGAACGCCGACGGCTCAGAGCCTAAGCTGCTGAGCGGCAGTTTTGATCGGGATGTCCAGAGCCTTCAATGGGCAGCAGACTCATCGGGTGTTTACTTCGCAGCTCAAGATCACGGCGCGAGCAATCTGTACTTTGCCTCTGTGAGCGGCGGGATTCAGAAGCTCACCCAGGGGGCGCACATGATCAACGCCAGCGACATCGGACGCGACGGTCGCACTGCAGCCATCATCAGCGACCCCAAGCAGCCTGGCGACCTCTACACTTTCACATTACAAAAGGGGCAAAAGGGAAAGACGCTTGAGCCGGCGGCGATGCAGAAGCTCACCGGTGTGAACGATAGCTTGCTTGCCTCGATCAAGCTCGGCGATGTCGAAGAGATCAACTACAAATCGTTCGACGGCCGCGAGATTCAAGGCTGGATCATCAAGCCTCCCGACTTCGATGCGTCGAAGAAGTACCCATTCATCCTCTACATACACGGCGGGCCGCACGCGATGTACAACGTCGCCTTCAATCACGAGTTTCAATGCCACGCGGCGAATGGCTACGTGGTGTTGTACACGAATCCGCGAGGCTCAACGGGCTACGGCCAGGATTTCGGGAACATTATCCAGCACAACTATCCTGGCGATGACTACAAGGACCTGATGATCGGCGTGGACGAGATGCTCAAGCGTGGATACGTTGACGACAAGAAGTTGGCGGTTACCGGAGGCTCGGGCGGGGGCCTGCTGACGGCGTGGATTGTCGGACACACGAATCGTTTCGCGGCGGCAGTGTCTCAGTTTCCGGTGATCAACTGGTACAGCTTCTACGGTACGGCTGATGGCGGGCACAACATGGGTTGGCGCTGGTTCCGCAAACATCCGTGGGAAGACCAGGAAGATTTCATGAAGCGCTCGCCAATCTCCTACGCCGACAAAGTCACGACCCCGACGATGATCATCACCGGCGAAGAGGACTTTCGCACGCCGATGGAGCAGAGCGAGCAGTTCTTCCGGGCGCTTCGAGTGCGAAAAGTCGACTCGGTGCTTGTGCGGGTGCCCGACGAGCCTCACGGCGCGGGGTCGAATCATATCTCGCATCGGATGGCGAAGGTGTTGTTCCTGATGCAGTGGTTTGACGACCACATCAAGGGGAAGCCGGCGGCTGCGGTCGAAGCAGCCCGGGGCAATTAGACCGGTTTGGTTTGAGAGCCTCGCCGCGGAAGGTTTCAGAAAAGTCGCCGATGAAGAACAAGTTCAACAGCTCAGTCGTATACGAGGGCAACGCATATGTTTTGCCCTAACTGCGGATCCGAAGAACGCCAGGTCAGCCAGTTCTGTCGCGCTTGCGGCACGGACATGCGTGCAGTGCGCTTGAGTCTTGAAAAACCCGATGCGATTACAGCGTCGGCGGTGTCGGCGCGTGACGAGATCGGGCACGCCATAGCCGACAGAATAAGGGAGCTCAAGAAAGGCAGTGATCTAAGCAAAGTAGCCGAGGAAGTGCTTCCGGAGATCGAGAAGTTTTGGAATCCCCGCAGCAAAGGCGTCTGCGTGGCATTCGCGAAGGCGTCGTGACTAGTGCCATCGGTCTGGGCGCTACTGTGTTCTTTTTCTTGATGGGTCTTTCACAGAAGAACGCGTTGTTTTTGACCGGGCTTGGGGTGACGGCTTTCCTCATCGGTTTGGGTCTTATTGTCAACGCCCTGTTGTTCACCGTTCCGAAGCAGTATGTTCCGCAGCACTCGCCGCACCAGAGAGACTTGCTCGATCAGGGGTCTGATAGCGTCATCACGGTGAAACGTGAGCTATCGACTGCCGATCCTCTAAACCCACCGCAGTCGGTTACTGAACAAACAACGCATCACTTGACGGACTCGCCAGCCGGCGCCTGCTAGCGTTCGAGAGTCTAGCTGAAGCCTGGGAGCGCAGGCATCGCTGCCTGCTCCCAGGTTTTTCTGAGACGCTCGAAGAAAAGAGCAGGCAGGGATGCCTGCGCTCCCAGGTTCTCCGGCTATTCCGACACCTTGCGTTTGAGAATTGCCCGACCTTCCGGCCGCGGCTTGCCGTCGGCGAACGCCACGAAGTTCGATTCCACCGTGTTCTTATCCTTGATGCGGAAGAGACCTTGATGGACATGGGTATCGACCTTGGGATCGAAGTTCGTGCCGCCATGAAACGCGAACTTGATCTCGCCCGCCTTATCGCTCTTGGCGAACTTCATGATCGGGGCGTTCTTGAGCGCGCAATAGTGGGTCAGAAGCAGTTGGTTTCCATCCATATGAAAGATCGAGACCATTTCGGTCGGCTGACCCGCATATAGCGTCTCGACCACCGAACTTCCGGCCGCGGTCACCTTGAAGCTCGCCGAACGCGAGCTGCTGCCGTGTTCGTGATCGCCGCTTCCGCGCTCCCAATCTCCAGCCAGGGTTTTCAGAAACTCGAATGCTGAGGCTGCGTCGTAGACAACCGTCTCGGGCGCGCTAGCCGCCTTGTTGGCATCTTTCGATTGGCCTGCCCAGGACGCCGGAACCAGCGCGAGAACTAAAGCAAGACTCGAAAGCAAAACCATCATTCTCTTCATACTCTTCTCCTTCGCTCTGAATGTTTGTGGATACTAACATGATTCGCCGAGGAACAATAAAGCAAATGGGTCGGGCCGGGTATCCTGTCAGTGATTGGTTGGCCCGTCCAATCCGGATTTGAAGAGGTGCACTGATGGAACTCGTGGTCCACATACCCGACACGGTCGTTGCGACGCTTCCGAGTGAGAATGGCGACCTGGCTAGAGACCTCTTAGAAAGCTACGCGCTAGAGGGCTATAGGTCCGGTAAGCTAACCGCCTACCAGGCGCAAGAGCTTTTAGGTTTTGAGGCCAGAATGGAAGTTGATGCTTTCTTGAAGGCGCACGACGTCCCCCTCGAGATGACGATTGAAGACCTCGAGGAAGGACGGAAGTCGCTCGACGCCCTGCTTGGCAAATGATCGTCATCTCCCCTGCCACGCGCGCTAGAAAGTTTCTGACGTTCTCCTTGTACGTGTTATTCTATCGACTCTATGAACAGCAGCGCCAAAACATATCTTTTCAAGGTTGTCATTGAGGATGATTCGCACGAAGATGGGCGGCAAGCATATCGCGCCTACTGTCCCGCGCTAGAGCAGTACGGCGCCTCCACTTGGGGCAACACCAGGGAGGAGGCCCTGCAGCATATACAGGAAGTCGTGCAGATGATCGTTCAGGAGCTTATCGAAGAAGGCGCACTACTTCCCGAGGGCGCTCTGCAAGATGTGGAAGTATTTTCCGAGCCGCGTGTAGCCGTGACCATCTAGTATGCCCATCGAGCCATGCTTACACTCAGCGCGCTGGTTGCGAGCGCGATGTCATGCCGCTTTGCCTCGCGGAGTGGTCCTTGCTCGGATGACCAGATCGACATCGCAATCGAGCACATGAAGCAGGGACAAGAGCTGATCGACGGATGTCTGATAGTTCTTCTGATCCAGCAGGCGATAGAACTGCGTTGCCGATGTCCCGAGCCTGCGAATTATCTCGCGCTTGGACAGAGCGCTCTTCTCCAACCGCTTCTGCGCCTCGACCGTTAGTTTGTAGAGAATAAGATCGCGTAAGTACCACGGGTCTTGGTTATACTCGAGCACCTGCTCGATGTGAACCGTCCCGCTCTTGCCGGACTTCAGATCGTAAGTGAACGCTTCACTAGCCAATTCCTTGTCAACGTATACCCGGTTAATCGGATCGTCACCGCTCGGTTGAAGCTCCAACTTTGAGTAGGGGAACGGTAGAGTTCGGTTAGAAGTCTTGATCTCGAAGGCCTTCTTGCGATTATTTTGTTTGACCGATCGTATCTTCATAGCAACCCCTCGGACTCAAGTCCCTCGATCAATCTAAGGACCCGCCGCGAAGCTTTCCCCTTCATAGCCCTCCTGTTGTCGAGGTCCCACTTCACGACAGTTCCCCGTCACGGTAGACGTGGACATGCCGAGGCGTATGGTCACTTTTCCAAACGAAGAAGATGTAACCACCTCGCCGAATCTTTGGCACGGAGAGACGCTACCGCAGGTGGTAACGCTTTGTCAATTGTGGCCGGGTTCCCGCGCAACGCTTAGCCGGTCATTGCCCCGTAGGGCCGGGCCGGGTATCCTGTCTATTGCGGGCTGGTCCGTACAATTTTTTCGAGGTGCTACTATGAGCTCACAGGGTGAGACCGAACGCTTAGAGATCACCGGGCTGCCAGTTGGTACGATGCGCGCGCTGGAAGAGCTTGCACGTGAGAATGACCAAACTGCCGAAGATTATGCCCGAATGGTACTTGAGGCAAGGATTTTGGCTCAGAAGCCGTTCAGAGAGATTCTGGCACCGGTGCGCGAAGGTTTTCAGGAAAGCGGGATAACCGATGATGAGCTTGCTGCGCTGGTCGAGAAAGCCCGCGAGGATTTCCATCGAGAAAGGCCAACCGAAGACGAATGAGCCAGCCAGCCTCGCCGCCCGGAGTCGTCGTTGACTGTATGGTCTTTGTGCAGGCAGCAGCGAACGAGAAGGGGCCGGCCGCCCGTATTCTCGACCTGCTCGACGAAGGAAAGATCACACTCTATGTGAGCAAACTGATCTTGGCCGAAGCGCGTTATGTGCTCAGTCGGGCCGACGTGCGCGCTAGTCTGCGCAAACTCACCGACGTTGCCGTAGAAGCTCTCTTTGAGCGATTGACTGAGCGTGCCACGCTCATCCGCCAAGTTCCAAAGCGATTTGTATATCCACGTGATCCGAAAGACGAGCCTTACATCAATCTGGCAGTTGCGATGAAAGCCGACTACCTTGTGAGCCGGGACAACGATCTGCTCGATCTGATGAAGTGGGAGCAGGAAGAGGGGCGCAAGTTTCAAAAGCGATTTCGCTTTCTAAAGATCGTCACCCCGGAAGGTTTCTTGACTGAAATTGAAGCGCACATCGAGCAACCGTGATGGTGTCATTCTTGGCCCAGCCAGAATTCATCCGGTAGAGATTGGTCAAAGTCTTCGCTCGTCCAGATTGTGCCTCGATTGAGACCAGCGACGCGCTTCTTGTTTGCCGCAGCGACTGGAACGGGAACCAGACGGGCAACCGGTTTGCCGTGCTCTGTGATAATTACTTCGTTGCCGGCCAAAGCTTGGGCGAGCAGTTCTTGCAGTTTTTCTTGGGCTTCATCAACGCTGAAGGTTCGAGTCATTACAGCTTCTTCGGGATGCGCAAAAGCATACCCTCGACCAGCGGAACGACGCTGCGGATGGTCCGCGCGCCCGTCGCAGTTAGTTATCTACGTCTTCCTCGTGCACAAATCCGAGCACGAGAACGTCCCCGTCCCCGTCTGTGACGTGCCAGTAGGTACCAGAGTCGTCGAGACCTGAAATGCTATAATCGCAGATCACCTTTCGAAGCCCGGGCGGAGTGGTTTGTTCAACGGCGCTAGTCTTGCTCGCCTTTGAATAGACCGATACGCCGTCACTCCTCAACATTAGGTAATAGCTCCCGTGGTCAGGGCTTCTTGTTTGACCTCGCTTTTGATCACAGGTGAGTAGAATGTCGGTGGTGGTAACAAGAACGTATTCCGCGCGGTCCTTGATTCCCTCGGGTTGGAACTTTCGAAGGTCATGCTTGACGATCCAGCTGTCATCCTGCTTCCCACGGTAGACCTCAGGCGTTAACCTCCAAACATTCCAGTATGCAACGGGATCGACCCCATTCTTCATTAAGTCCATCTCTAAGGCGTTGTGATCATAGATCACAAAGGCCGTGGGCTCCTTGATGTTCTCTTCAAGATACTGACGATCCCTCGCGTAGTGGGGAACCTTAGAGAGGAACATATCCAAATCGAACCGAAATGAACGTCTGGTCTCAAGGAACATCCGGGCGTCGTAATTCGATTCGAAGCTAACGAACAGAGCTTGTCGGCAACATACGAGACAGTTTGCATAGTCCCCGGAGTTGAAAGCCGCCTCGGCACGTTGCAGGAGTTCTTTCGGCTCTCCGGCGCGCAACATATCTAGGAGGCTGATGGTTGCGAACGCCCGACCAAAGGTCGAACTGGTTACCTCATCAAAGAACTCCCAGACGGTGGTTAGCAATGGTTCGAGCTCCGCCTTCGATGGCTCCAATCCAAAGTGCTTCGAGTTGACGCGAAGTTTGTTCAGAGCGATCAGGCGAACCCTAAACGGCAACTCTGCCGGCTTGATCTTCTGGTTAATTAATTCGAAGTATCTGTCAAAGGTAGTTCGTTGATCGACGCCCGCGTTCAAATGTTCAGACAGGGCGAGCAAGAAACACTCAACCGAGTCCTGGAGTAGATTGCATGCAATAGACAGCCGGGCACCGCTTGAGGAGACGCCATTCTCTTTCGCCACATGATAAAGGCTTCGCGAGAGGATGAGCTTATTCAGCGTGCTTTGATTCATTACAATCGGGGTTCCATCCGTCACTTCTCGAACGCAGACCCGCCGATTCGGTCACTTCACTAATGATAAGACTTTCAAATCCCAGATTAGGAGTAAGCTCAAAACAACAGCTTCAACCCGAACTGAATATGCCTCGGGCTTTGAGCCGACAAGATCCTCCCGAAGGTCGGTGAGCCAAGAAAGTTATCCGGCAAGTTGAAGTTCGGATGATTGAATAGATTGAAAGCTTCGGCGCGGAACTGCAGATCGAGTCCTTCCCGCAACTTTGTCGTCTTCATCAACGACGCGTTGAAGTTCGCGAAGCTCGGACCATCGAGTATGTTTCTCCCCGCATTCCCGAAGCTCCCGAAGGGCGGGAACGCAAACGCCGATGTGTTGAACCACCGATCCGGCGTGCGATCCGAAAGCTCGGCCTTGCCAACGACGTTGGGACGATCGTTAGCGCCAAACCCAAGCGTCGACCGCCCAGTGTTGCTGTTATCGATGTCAGAGAGCAGCGCAACTGTGAAAGGACGGCCGCTCTGCAGAGTCACTATCCCAAAGGTCTGCCAGCCAGTGAGAAGCGCGGACAGCAATCCACTATTCTCAAGAAACGTCCGTCCTTTCCCACAAGGAAAGTCGTAGCCGTAACTCAGCGAGAGCCGGTGCCTCACGTCGAAGTTCGAGCGGCCTCGCTCGCCGGCCGTGTTGAAGCTGTCCTGCGGAAAGTTCGGGTCGCCCGCGCTCGAAAAAAAGCTCGATGCGTTGTCGATCGATTTCGACCACGTGTACGAACTCAGCACCGAAAGCCCGAAGTCGAGCCTCTGTTGAAACCTCACCTGCAGGCTGTTGTAGCTCGAGTTCGCGCTCGACTCTTCAAACGTGATGTCGTCGAACTGGGGATTCGGGCGCAGATTGGGTGACACCGGGCTTGGCCGCGGTTGATTTATGTCGCGGGCAGTTATCAGCTTCGTCCCCTTGCTTGCAACATAAGCCACTTCGAGGACGCGACTCTTTCCCAACTCTTGCTGCAAGCTGGCGTTCCAGTGCTGCATGTACGGGGTGCGCAAATCACGTTGAAACCCGAATGCCGAGTGAGGCAACGGAAATGGGAAAAAGCTCGGGAACGGATTGTCGAGCGTCAACGGCAAACCCGGCAGCGAGAAGAAGAGATTGAAATCAAAGAAAGGCGAGTTGAAGTACAGTCCCTCACTGGGCGCAAGCGACGACTGGTCGTAGTACACGCCATAGCCTGCCCGCAATACGGTGGCACCCTTGCTTCCCATTGTCCACGCCAGTCCCACGCGCGGCGCCCAGTTGTTTCTGTCGGCCTCGTAGCCGCTTCGCGGAATACCGTTGGTCCCAACCGGCGTGAGCGTCCGCGTCGCTGGATCGTAAAGATTCGCGCGGTCGAAGGCATCTACCGGCGGCGAGTTGTACTCGTATCGCAAGCCGGCCGAGATGGTAAGTTTTGGTCTCACCCTGAAGCTGTCATTTACATAGAAACCGTAGCTCTCGGTGCGCAGGTGCTGGTGATTGTCCAGCCGGGCTCCTCCGGTGAGCGCAGGCAGACCAAGCAACAAATCGGCGAGCGCATTGCCGGTGATAGGGACCTGACTGGAGAAGGTCAGGAACCCGCGCGATTGAATGTCGCGAAACGCATTCTGCTGAACGGCTCGAAAATCGAATCCGAACTTCAACAGGTGCTTGCCGCGAGCGTAACTTGCGCCATCCAGAACCTGGAACATGTTGGTGACGCTCTGCTGCGGATTGTTGTATTCATCGCCGAGCGGCGAGAAGCCCGAGATCGTTATGAAGCTCAGGCCGAAGTCTCTCGGGTTCTTTGATAGCTCCGGCAAGCCGACCTGCTTGTTGATGCTCGTCCCGCTGTTCTCCTGAAGCACCGCTGCGGCCACGCGGCTAAACGCAAAGCGCGCCTCATTGACCAACGCTGCCGAAAAGATGTGCGTCTCGCCGATCATGAAGTTCTGAGCCCTTCGAGGAACGTTATCGCCAAACCCCGGAACGGCGGGGAAGCCTGGTCCGGTGAACGGCTCGAATAGGTCTCTGTCGGAAAAGCTGTACCGCGCTGCGAGCGCAGACGATCTGCCGAGCGAATGATCCAGCCGCACGTCAAAGTGATCGTTGCGATTCCGCAGAGTTGGAGATGAGACGAAGTTCGCAAACGGTACGTTGCGATTGGGCGCCGGATACAACGCGGCGATTGCCTTGCCTATCGGGTTGATGAAAAGGTCTGGGATCTTGTTTCCAGGAAACGGCTGCTGAGTGAAGGGATTGATCGGCGCGCGAAAAAGCGTCTGGGAGAAGTCGCCTTTGCGTTCCGCAAGAGTCGGCACATTGGTGACCCGGGTAATTCCCTCGCGCGCCCGCGAGCCTTCGTAGTCGGCAAAGAAGAACGTTCGGCTCCTGACCACGGGACCACCCAGCGCAAAGCCAAACTGGTTCCGCTGATACTTAGGAGCTTTCTCATCGGCGGGCACGAAGAAGTTGCGCGCATCGAGAGCGCCATTGCGAAAGAACTCGTAGACGGCGCCGTGGAGCGAATTGGAGCCGGACTTGAGAACGACGTTCACTTGCGCGCCGGCGTTTCTGCCAAACGAAGCGTCGTACGTGCTTGTCAGCAACTCGAATTCCCGAATGGCATCGACTGGAGGATTCACGCCAACGGAATTGAGCTTGGGGTCTATATTGTAGACTCCGTCGAGAAGGAAACTGTTCGAGTCCTCGCGCGCCCCGTTGACATTAAAGGCTAAGTCACCCCGAACGGAGCTTGCTGAACCTTGAGCCGCGGGAACCGCACCCGGCACGAGCAGGCCGAGTTCCAGGAGGTTTCGCCCATCGAGCAGCAGCTCGAGCGGCAGTCCGGTGATTTGGCGGTTCTCGAGGACCGTTCCAATCGCCGAAGAGTCTTTTCTGAGCTGGACCTCCGGCGCGGTGACTACGATCTCCTCGCTTATGCGACCAACTTCAAGCGATATGTCCAGCCTTAGTTCCTGATTGACCTGGAGCGTGACGAGACGAGAGTGCTTTTTATAACCGGTCTGTTCGACTTCAACTCGGTAGGGGCCAGGCGGCAGCAACGCTAGCGTGAATTCACCTTGATCGCCGCTTCTCGCGACTCGCGATTCGTTGGTTTCAATTTGGACAATTCTAATAGCGACGTTCGACAGTGCTGTTTGCGAGCTGTCAGTGAGCGTGCCACGAATCGAACCCCTGTGCGTTTGGCCCGCGACGGAGAATGGCGACAAAGCCAGAGACAGACAGAAGATCAGCGAGCAGACGGCCCTTACTTTCATGATGTTCTTCTATACCAGAAAAAGATCGATATTCTCCAGTCGCTAAGTAGTTCCTAATCTTGTGTTGATATTGCAGCTGGCCTGGCGCACGACCCGATTACGGCGACGGAATATTTGGACCGCGGCGGCCTTTGTGCGTTGCCGCCGCTTTTGGTTATCGCCCACGAAACGACAGAAAGCGGTGGCAACGCAAAGACGCCACCGCAGTCCAAATACGCGGTCGCTTGATAGTGTCCTAGTCGACCAACACAAGATTAGGACACTACCCTCCGGTCGCTACTGGTTAAGCGTAACCGTCGCTTGCTAGTCTTCGCAGTGTCAGTACCGCGAGTGGTAGCGACTGTGTCAAGACCACCAACTTCAAGTTGAGGGTTTTGACACGGTCTCAATATATTTCTTGCAGTTTGGATGTCGCGAACAATATCGCGAACAGCGGAGCACGCGGGCATGAAAAAGAATCAAGCACCTCCCGGGATGAACAAGTCTGCGATCGCAGCCGCGCTTCAAGAGATCGGCTCGCTGCTTCGGCTCAACAGCGGGGATCAGTTTCGATCGCGAGCTTACGCTAAAGCGGCGCAGGCGGTTGCCGAGATCGATAGCGATTTTCCAACGCTCGTCGAACAAAAGCGCCTGACCGAGATCAACGGCATCGGCCAATCACTCGCGGGCGTGATCGAAGAGCTTTATTCCACCGGTCGATCGTCGCTACTCGAGAAACTGCGCGCGGAACAATCACCCGGCGCCCGGGAGCTTTCTCAAATTACTGGTCTAACCGTAAAGAAGATCAAGCAACTAAACGAAGCCCTGGGTATCAGCAGCATCGATCAACTGAAAGCGGCAATTGAAGCGGGCAAGCTCCGCAAAGCGCCGGGATTCGGAGCGAAGACAGAAAGCGCTCTCCTCGAACAGATATCACGTCACGAAAATCGCGATAATCGAATCTTGCTGATCCACGCGTTGAGAATCGGCGACATGGTCATCGACCATATGCGAGATTCGTCGGATCTGGTGCGCATCGATCTCGCCGGCTCGCCCCGGCGATGGAAGGAAACTGCATCCACAATTCGTATTACCGCCAGCACCTCCGGGAAGGCCGAAACTTTGGTCAAGGACTTTCTTCGGTTTCCGTTGATCGCACAGATTGACAGTCAAACCAAAAGCGCGGCCGCGGTGAGGCTGATTGAAGGCGTCAAGATTTTCTTCTCAGTGGCTAACCCCGACGAGTATTGGAATTTGCTTCATCACGAAACCGGCTCGAAAGCTCATCTGAAAAGGCTTGAAGGTATTGCAGAAGGAAAAGGGATCAAACTGACTCCTACGAAAATGAAGGTGATCCGTACGCACAAGGCTCTGAGACTTGAAAGTGAACCCGATATCTATCGGCATCTGGATATGCAGTACGTGCCGCCCGAGCTGCGCGAAGACGAAGGTGAATTTTCAGCCGCGCTCGCTCACTCGATTCCGGACGACTTGATCACGCTCGAAGACATCAAGGGCATGGTCCACTGCCATACGACCTACTCCGACGGCCGGAACACCGTCGAGGAGATGGCGCGGGCGGCGGAAGGCATGGGCATGAAGTACATGACTATCACCGATCATTCGCCGACGGCTCATTACGCCGGCGGTCTGACGGTCGATAGGCTGAAAAGGCAATGGGACGAGATCAGCCGGGTGCAGGATAATGTATTGATCAAGCTGCTTCGAGGAACTGAATCCGACATACTTCGCGACGGCGGACTCGATTATCCAGACCGGATTCTAGAACAATTCGACGTCATCATCGCCAGCATCCACAATCGCTACAAGCTCGACGAAGACGAAATGACAAAGCGCGTCATCAAGGCGATGAAAAACCCTTTCTTCAAAGTATGGGGACACCCATTAGGCCGGCTGCTGCAGCGCCGGCCGCCGATCTCCTGCCGAGTCGAAGAGATCCTGGATGTGATTGCTGAATCGGGCGCAGCAATCGAGATCAGCGGCAGTCCCCATAGGCTGGAAATGGAGCCGCGCTGGACAAGAGAGGCGCGCAAGCGACACATCAAGTTTGTTATTTCGACTGACGCCCACTCTGTCTCGGATCTGGAGAACCTGAAATTCGGCATCGGCCTCGCCCGTCGCGCAGGAGTCAGACGGCCCGAAGTCTTGAACACGCTCGGGGCGAAACCTTTCCAAAAATCGGTAAAACCGTAAGGGCATGGGGTTCAGGCTTTAGCCTGGGTTTTGATTCACCGAGGAAAAGACCAGGCTGAAGCCTGAACTCCATGCCCTTTCCTCTGGTGAGAACTCGTGGTATGCCAATTGATCTCTTGAAGACGTGACTCAACTCGAAAGACTGCAGCAGAGCGGGATCAAGCGGCTCGGCACGAAGAAACGTTTTCGTTATATCGCCGCCGATGGGGGCAACGTCAGTCGCGCCGATCTCGCCAGAATCGAGGCCCTCAAAATCCCACCGGCGTGGACCGATGTCGCGATCAATCGAGCCGCTGGCGGGATGTTGCAAGCCCTGGGAAAAGACGCCGCAGGGCGCTGGCAATATATCTATCACGATCAGCACATCAAGAAACGCGAGCGGAAAAAGTTCAACCGACTGCTGGTGTTCGCAGAAGCGGTCCCGAAAATGAGAAGAGCCGTCAGCCGGAATCTGCGAAAGAGAGATCTGGGGCGCGAACGCGTGATGGCTTGCATAATGCGAATCCTCGGGACGTGCTTCATGCGGGCTGGCAGCCAGGTCTATGTCAACGAGAACGGCAGCTACGGGTTAGCCACGCTTCGGCCAAAACACGTTAGCGTACGAGGTGACGTTATCGAATTCAATTTTCCGGGAAAGAGCAAGGTAATTCAGCACAGAGAGCTGAGGGATCGCGCGGTCGCCAGAGTCGTGCGCGAGCTTCTGAAGCTGCCCGCGCCGGAAGTGTTCAAGTATCAAAACGAAGATGGAGGCCTGGTTGACGTCAGGCGCAGAAATATCAACGGCTACATCAAGGAGGTGATGGGCGAGCGTTTCACCTCAAAGGATTTTCGCACCTGGGCCGGAACTTTGATCTGTGCTTGCGCGCTTGCCCGAGCGGGCGCAGAGGTCAAAGAAACCGCACCTTCAAGGAAGAGAAAAGTAATCAAGGCGATCAAGGAGACTGCAGAAGTTCTCGGCAACACTCCAGCAGTTTGCCGGTCAGCCTATATTTGTCCGGAGGTCCTGAACCGGTTCGATCGCGGAGAGGTAATCGACCAGTACTTTGAGTCTCTCGAAGACCTGATAGGTCATCGCGGAAAGCAACTCCATAAAGCGGAAAAAGCGCTGCTTCGTCTGCTCAAAAACAAGAGCAAGTAGAGAAATGAGCCGAAAGAGCCTGGTACTGGATTGCGATTTGCAGGTCACCAACGTGTCGCGTCGGGCGGGTACTGTCTGTCCCGAAGGAAGACAGTGCATCCCCCGACTGCATTCGAAACATACAATCTCACCGGAGGGTGTCATGGCAGCAAAAGCCAGAACGAGCAAGCGGGAATTGATCGATACAGGCACGAACAAGCGCTACGTGAGGCGCGACGAGAAAGGCCAGTTTGATGAAGTCGTTGATGTCGGACGATCGCTTGGCCAGGACGTTCGACACGACGCGAAGAAGGAAGTTCCGGCCGGTCAGGGCGACCGAGGCGATCAGAAACGGAAGGGGTAGTGCGTTCTTCCAATCGCGTCGGCGGCCGAATACCAGATGTCTCGAAAGGGAGCGAAATATGAAATACAGGATAGCGAACCTAACTTTGACGGTGGCGGCGTTGGTTATTTTCGCCTGTGAACCGTCGCAGGCTCTCACTCAGCAGACCAACACCAACCGCAATTCATCCATCAAGGGTGAGATGAAAAAGAGCGGTAGCGAGGTAAAGGCAGCGGGCAAGAGTCTCGGCGGGAATGTGAAGCGGGGCCGCGTCGCGCGTGGCGGCAAGCATTTTGGCAAACACATGTACCGCGCCGGCAAACACTTCGGCAAAGGCTCCGGAATGGCCGCTAAGAAGACCGGCAAGGCTGTAAAGAATGCCGCGAAGCCGTAACGCACTAAGGAAAGTGCGTCGTATGGAGCAGCATGGAGTTCAAGCCGGGTAGTACTTTTAACAAGCGCTGCCAGGCCAAAGCCTGAGTCTCCTACTCGAAGGCGGCCAGGATGGCGTTCATCGCCTTAAACTCCTCGGGGTGCGTCCGGCGAAGCTTGTTCGAGCACACCTTGCAGAACTTCTGACGATTCGTCAGCAGCGCAAGCTTGCGGTTGGGATTGTAATAGTTGGGACAATCGCTTGGGGGCTTCTCATGTGAACCGGTATCCTATCAGGTCCTTAAAACGCGAGTCGTCGCGAATAGGGTCGTATGACGAGTCACCGTTCAGCCGCGGCAAAACCAGTCGCGCTCCTGATAGGCTTTTGCAAGCTCGGCGATGGCTTCATCTCGTTCACCAAGCACCTAGAGATCTTGGCAACCGCGTCGACAGCATCACTCCTTGAGTTCGTTCAGTAACACCCTTGCGTCTTTTAGATCACCGGTAGAGAACCCTTCGGTGAATCGGCCGTAGATCTCAGCCAAGAGATCACGGGCTT
The DNA here is from genome assembly GCA_038040445.1 of Acidobacteriota bacterium. Classification (NCBI taxonomy): domain Bacteria; kingdom Pseudomonadati; phylum Acidobacteriota; class Blastocatellia; genus Candidatus Onstottus; species Candidatus Onstottus frigus. The sequence goes on from JBBPIG010000021.1 coordinate 77,459, forward strand.
CCTGTCGCCTGTTCTGCCGATTCCACAATTTCGCTAGTCCCATGGCGGCTCTCAACTCGAACGCTTTGGCGCTTTGCCGTCGAGCAACTTGTATGGCTTCCCGAAAACAGGCCTCAGCTTGTGATTGAAGGCCTGGATGTTCTGCGTTGTCGCTTCCGTTTTGTGACGTGTGTATGCTTAACAGCGCCTCGCCTTTGATGCGATACAACTCTGCTTCGTGAAAGCGCTCGCTGGTGATGTTGATGGTCTCAACCGCTTCATCCAGAGCGCGCAGCGCTTCTTCCGGCCGGCCCGCCAGGCACAACGCTTCAGCCATCAGGACCAGATAACTGGCACGCCGTTGTTCGATCTCAAGATTGCGACAGGCCGCCAGCCCTTGTCGCATTGCGGCGAAACCCTCTTCCGCCTGTCCCTGCGTTGCTCGCGCCCAGCCCAGCATGATCTCGCCCATCGCTCTGTAGTGGGGCAGCCCATGCTCATCCGCGTGGAAGAGCATCTTCTCGATCATTTCAACGACTCGCTCGGCATTGCGATGAAACGCTTCGAGCGCGATAGTTGTCGAGAGCGTCTGACAGATGCCCACCGGATGACTCATCTGCTCAGCGATGCTCAGGGCTTCCCGGGTCATCGCTTGCGCCTGGTCGGCATATCCCAAATACCATAGTACACGGCCAAGATGCGCGCGATTGGTAATCGCACCGTAAAGGAAGACGTTGTGCACTGCGTGTCGCTGAGGGTCATAGAGCGCGAGGCTCGCCTCGAAATGTTCGCGTGAGCTGGTGAACTCTCCGAGATACTGAAAGCATAAGCCCAGCCCCCAATGGGCTTGCACCATCATAGCCGCATCGCCGGTCGTCTCTGCCAGGCGCAAGCACTCTTGTGCAAAGTCGCGGCCTTTCTCGTACTCGCCGCGCACGACCAGAATGATCGAGAGTCCAAAGAGAACGCGAAAGAGCTGAGTGTTATCGCCCAACTGCTCGCAGAGCTCCCGCGCCCGCAAGAAGCTGTTCAGCGTTTCGGTGGCCGCAAACCCCTTCGCGGTCATCAATGAGGAACCCATCGTGAACTCAAGTTTGAACTCTCGACCCGTCTGTTCAGCAGACTCCGGCAATCTACGGGTCATTTGCTGGCCGCGCCGGCAGAGCGCGATTGCTTCCTGATTCGCAAAGATGCGAACGGCATTGCGAGCCGCCTTCAAGAAATAGTCCGACGCCTGCGACCAATCGCGCGCCGCCTCAAAAAGAAAAGCGAGTTCGGAGGCTGCCGCCGCACTCTCCCTGCCATAAAACCGAAGCAACGCCTGCGCGATCGAAGCGCTCAGCGATGCGCGGCGGCTCGGCGTGAGCGTCGCGTAGAGCGCGTTCTGATAGAGCACGTGCACGAAACGGTACCTCAGCGTTAGCGTGTGATCGGGGAACTCGTCCTCCTTGCGATACTTCACGAAGCGATAGGCCGTGTCGAGCGATTGGAGACGCTCTTCAACCTCGGCGGCGTCGATCGTCAGCGCTTGCGCGACAACCGCTGAATCAAAGTTGTATCCTTGCGCGCTGGCGGCAATCAACAAGCGGCGGTCTTCGTCGCTCAGTTGAGCAATCTTGCGCTGTATCATGCTGCGGACGGTTTCCGGCAAGTCGTTCTCAATCTCGGGCACCGTCTGCACAAGCGTCCAGCTCCCTGCCTCCTCGCCGATTACTTTTCTGTCGCGCAGGTAACGCACGACATCCGCCATAAAAAGCGGGCTGCCTTCCGTCTTGGTGTAGATGAGCGAGGCGAACTCCTTCGGAAAACGATGTCGAGGAAACTCCAACGCCAGAAACCGTTCGACGTCGTCGTGCGTCAAGAACTCGAGCGGCAGCTCCTGACATAGGCCGCGTCCTTGCATATCCAGTTTCAGACTCAGGAACGGGTGCTTCTCTAGCACCATCTCCGACGCGCGATATGCCGCGACAATCAACAACTGCATCGCGTCAAGCTTTGTGGCAAGGTAGGCGATGATGTCAATGGTCGAGGCGTCCGCCCAGTGCAAGTCATCGAAGAACAACACCAGCGGGCTTCTGTTTGAAGCCTCCTGCAGAAATGCCCCGAGCTCGCGTTTCATTCTCTCCTGCGACACGGCGGCCGATTCCGCTAAGACGCGATCAGCGGAAGAATCCGAACTCGCAAGCTGGATGTACCAACAGGGAGCAATCACCCTCATCGCGCGCCTGAGGTACTGACCCGGAGAGCTCCGCACCAGGTTGTCGAGCGCTTCGAGAAACGGCATGTACGCCTCGGCTCCGGCCAGTCGCTCCGAGCTTCGCCCGCGCGCGATCTGACACGCCGGATTAGCCTTCAGGACCTCAGCAAGAAAATCCTCAACGAGCGTGGTCTTACCAAGTCCGGCTTCGCCAGTGATGCAAAGCATCAGCCCGCGCCCTTCGCCTGCCGAGCGGAACGCGGTGCGCAACTTTTCGCGCTCCACCTGTCTGCCGACCGTGTTGCGGGCAGTCAATGGGACGACCGAGGGCACGGCGGCGACGCTTGATGTGAAAGAGCCCCCCTGCTCATCGACGGTCAATGCCGCGGCGACTTCGGCCGCGCTCGGGCGAGCGCGTGGATCCTTATCCAGCATTCCGAGGATGAGTGACTCGAGCGGAGGAGGCGCCTCAGGGTTTATGACCGAAGGAGATAGCAGATCGTCATAAACAATCGCGTGCAACACGCTGACCTCGGAGTCGCCGCTGAAAGGCTTTTGCCTGGTTACCATTTCGTAGAAGACAACGCCCAGAGAAAAAATATCCGACGCGGGTCCGACCGTATCCCCCCTGACTTGCTCAGGCGACATGTAGGCCACGGTGCCTACTAACGAACCGGGCTTTGTGTGAATCGCCGTTTCGGCGGTTGATTCGCTGGAAACATTCGCAGAGCTGAGCCTGGCCAGGCCGAAGTCCAGCACCTTCACATAGCCATCGTCTCGCACCATGATGTTTTCCGGCTTGATGTCTCGGTGAGTGATTCCTGCCTGGTGCGCGACGGCAAGCGCCTGGGCAATCTGCCGGCCGATCGGGGCGAGAGATTGGAAGGACTGTTGCTCATCGATGAGATTTCTGAGGGTACGGCCTTGAATGTATTCGAGGACTATGAAGCACCCGACATCCGCCTCGCCGATTTCGTGAATTGTGACGATGTTGGGATGGTTCAGGGCGGAAGCCGCTCGCGCTTCCTGCTCGAAACGCCGCACGCGCGAGGCGTCTCGGGTAAAACCAGCGGGCAGGACTTTGACCGCGACCTTGCGGTCGAGGCGCGTGTCTTCTGCCAGATAAACTTCGCCCATTCCGCCCGCGCCGATCTTGGAAATGATTCGATAGTGAGAGAGGATTTCGCCGATCATTCTGCGCTAGGTGTTATACCACCTTCTTCGAACCATCGGTAGCGAACGAGCTTCGGGTTCGAAAGTGTTTGCAAGCGGTGTTATGATAAACCCGTTATGGCCACCAACCTGGTTGCGACGATCACTGCACTGGAAGCCCAAGCGGCGGCAAATCTTTTCTTGAGCGATAATCTGCCGGATCGTTTTCTCGCAAGCAGTCCGACGCTTGATGCCGCCGCCAGGGTGTGGCGCGTACCGGTGCGGCTCGCTTATCCCATCATCGGCCCTGTCGGTCAGACCGGCGAGATTCTAGTGAGCGCCACCTCGGAGGAAATCGTTTCATACACTCCGCTGGAGGAGATGAAAGCCGCCGCTCGCAAGCTTTACGAAGAGAATCGTGATGCCATCGAAGCCCCTGTTCCATAAGCAGGAAACTCGCTACTCGTGCGTGCCGGCTTGTCTGCGAATGGTTTTTGGAAGCTTCGGCGTAGACATCGCCGAAGCTGACTTGCGCGAGCAATGCGATTGCACCCCTTATGGCACTGACGCGCTTCTGGCGGTTGATGCCGCGCGGCAATTGGGTTTCGCTGGAACCGTCAAACACACGCTGACGCTCGAAGAGTTGCGGACAGTCGTTACTGAAGGTCAGCATCCTATCGTTTTCGTTGATCTCAGCCCGATTGATGGCGCCGAAGACATTCATACACTGGTCGTCGTTGCCGTTAGTCAGTATGAAGTAAGCGTTCTCGACCCGCTCAAGGGGGAGCGCCTACTCCCGCTTCAAGCATTTAGCACAGCCTGGGCTCTGCGCCACAACCTCGCAATCATCGTCGAGCGTTAAGCAAGGTCGCCGCTTCAAATAACACTTCTCCACAAACCGCCGAGCAGTGTTTTGACACCTGAACGGCGTGAAGGGGTGGTTGTGAACCAATCCGTGTGTGCGACCTCCTAGCCTGCTATCATGAACCCACAGACGCAATGGGAGACATCCTCATCCAAAGTTTTATAAATATCAGGCTCTGGGATATCGCTCAGTGGAGTTCAACCGCATACCTTCTTGATCCTAGTGGACGCCAGCCTGGTTTGGGAATCGTATTCAACAATATCGCAATAGGGAAAGAAATCTTCTCGCGGTGGCGTCATTACCTTGGAAAGATCGACGAGTTCGAGGAGTTGCGAGTAGCAATCATAGAAGGCGAGATCGCCGGCGAACACGGGTACTCCGTTCACATATCTTCCGATCCTTTGGGAACAATGAATCACGTGGAAGCAGACGGACGACAACTCGATATCGACTCGATCATCGTCGTTAGTCAAGTTAATAGAATGAAGCCCGAGCGACATTCGCCGTTCTTGAATCTGTTCAAGGTAGCTTTTCATATACACAAGAGATACTTTCTGGTTCCCGTTTCCAAGAATGAGTCGGGCCAAATGGTACCGCATTTCGAATACGCAGTGGAGAAGGAATCCATCCTCTTCAAGCACGTGGGGGATGTGACTGATACCGATAGGACGCGATAGTTTTCGCAGGGAAGGACTCTAAGTCCTGGGTCACCGTGAAGGATGATCTCTCTGACCAGTTGGCCCAGCTAAGAAAGGCGAGAGCCGTTTCACTCAGAGATATTCAAAGCTATTACTTCGACATGCTCGACAAGTTTGTGGGCCAGCTTTACTCAGAAATGGAGCGGCGTGGCGTGACACCCCATGACATTGCCCAAGACATCGCATCGAGCAAAGAGCTAGTCCGCCAATTCCTACCAGCACTCGAAGACTACCTAATCTTAGCAAGAGAGTTTTGGGAGAGTTTCGGAGGCACTGTTCGCGAACATGTACGGAAAATGTCGTGTTTGAAGTCGGTTTTTGGTGGAGATATCTCCCCATCGTATGTGAGCAATGTGGCTTCATCCGTCGGCCTCTACATGGACACGATCGTGTTACCGGATCCGTTGATCAAGACCATCGTTCTAACGGGAATCGCGAAACCGGAAAAACTACTTTACTACACGGTGAAACATGCGTTGAATATTTTGTCCTACAGGCAGCTTGCTCTAGCCGAGGTGGACCCACCAGTAATTGTCATTGTTCCTGACTATATCGGACTCGACGAATTGGCTGACCAAGCCATTGAGTCGGTCAGCGACGACGATTTCTTTATCCCTCTTTCCGCGCCCAGCTATGGGGAAGTTCAGTTCGGGTATCAGCCGGATGTCGACGAAGAGTGTTGTGTCGAGGTACTCGGGCTTGTAAACGCCATACGACGTGTTGCCGTGGACGAGCCTGATCTTCTGGTTGCGTTCGTTATGCAGAATCTCCGCAAGCGCGGTTAGCGAGGTCGGCGTGCGCCATTGCTGGGGGCCGGCGTTAGTGGATACTGGTTCGGCGGGGCCTCGCGCCGCTATTGGAAAAGGAATCTCGACGGTGCCCGGGAGCTGCGCTTCGCTAACGTGGTCCTCGAGGCACTTGATCTGGTCCGTCACGTCCGATTCTTGCCAGTCCGATGCGAATGTCTTCATACCCGTGAGGATCGCCCGATAGCCTGTGCAGCGGCAGAGATTGCCGTCGAATGCGTCCTCGATTTCCTTCTTAGTAGCCTTGGGATGGGTGAAGATGAATTCGGACATGTTCATCACAAAGCCAACGCTGCAGTAACCGCACTGGCTCCCGTTGTACAAGGCGAGCTGGTGGGCGACGGGATTCATGCCGTCGTGCGAGTGTTCCGAGGGGCAAGCGGCGACATGGTCGACGAGCTTCAGGGGCGCGGTAACGTCTTTGCCTTTAAGCTTCGCCGTTATGGCTTTAAGGACGGATTTGCGTTTTTCTCCTGCAGCCTCACTCGCTTCGATGAACACGGGCGAATGCTGCTCACCGATCGGAGCGGCGGAACGCGACGCTGTGAGCGTATGTTGCAAAAACTGCGCATCGGGTTTGCGCACTGCGCCGGTCCCCTCGACAGTAGTGATGACGAGTCCGCCCAGCGCGCATACCGGCCGCAGGCACGAGTTGATCGCGCGATGCTCGGCCTTATTCTGCTTTTCATCCCACCTTGAAAGTATGACGGTGCAGCCGCCGCAGCCTCCCTCGCCACACGGCTTCTTGGGTCCGGAGAGCGCCACGTCGGGCGAGCGCAGGTAATCAATCAGCAGCAGATCGGGCGATGGGTTCTCGATCGATACGAGCTTGCCATTAAGGTAAAAGGAGACTTTGTTGTTCATCTTAACCTCACTGGAATTAGTTTCTTTACAGGCTGCAAAAAGTAAAACTCGAGGAACTACGTGATCGGATAAAGCCAAGTATGAAGTTTAAGCGGGCCGATTCTTACACAAGTGTAAGGTAAACTGCAAGGTTTAACTGCAATGCATGCTGCAACTAATTGAGAATGCTTTCAGGTCCGAGGAATGATGACTTCGATGACCGACTTTGAAGCAGGCAAAAAATGGCGGCAGGAGAACCATCCAACCTCTCTCTGACAGTGGGCTGGCCACTCCGTAGGAGTGACATGTCTATAGATAAGCGGATGTGTAGAGGCTTGACTCCGTAGGAGTCACCCGATGCGAAGGTAACTCCTACGGAGTTCGGAACGACCAAGCGCCTCGATCTATAGACAGGCAACTCCTACGGAGTTGCTCCGGAAATGTCCAAACTCGAGTCCAACCTATCTCTGACAGTTGGCTGCCTGCAGCAAATGCGCTACTGCCTGCTGTAAGGTCGCTTTGTAAGTAAGGCTTCAAGGCCTCCTCTTCGGATCCTTTCGGTAGCGTTCGACCTCCGCCTTGACTTCGTCCAATGTTTTGCAAGTCGCGAGGATCTTCCGAGCCAACCGGATAGGTATCCCCTTCAGCAGCGGCCTCAGCACCTCGGGCGGGCCGGCCGGGTGGAGCAGGTTGGGCGGCGCGAAAGCTGTCGGCGCCATTGTCTGCTCCTTGATGAAATTCACATTCCCGTCGTTCACCGAATGATTGGCAAGCACACTTTCAAAGGTTGGCGCGGCCAGCATGCGTTTGCCGAAGCTGGGCGCTTTGGCATCGTATACACCGGCCCATTTCAGCAGAGTCTTAATGAATGAAGTGTGATCAAACGGGTACTTCTGGTTTTTGATATTCTCCTGAGGCGCGCGGAATACTGTTGACGGAGGCACAAAGGGCGACACGAGGATTGTCGGCACGCGCGCGCCGAACAGATCGAATTTGAATCCAGTCTCGTCGCCATTCAGCCCGTCCGGGTTCAGCGAACCCCATGGAGGCTGAACATGGTCGTACGTGCCCCCATGCTCATCGAATGTGATGATAAGCAGAGTGTGATCCCATTGTTTGCCGTAGCGCACGGCCTGGTACACATTGCTGAGGAATTGCTCACCCGGGGGTATGATGGAGTTCGGATGATAATCGTTCCCTGTCGTGTCCCAATCAGTCCAATTTGGCTCGAGGTAAGTGAAGGCAGGCAGCGTTCCCGCGCGCGCTCGATCGCTGAACTTCATGATGCTGCCGATCTCACCGTTTCTTGCCTTAGAGATCAGCGGGAACGCGCCTTCTGTGTACGTCTTTCCCGAACCCCCATAATTTCGATCGTACGCATATAACCCCCAGCTCTTGTTCGCTGCGATGGCGTTAAAGATCGTCGTGTGATTGTAAGTAGAGGCTGCGTCGCTCTCGTGACCCAGGGACGTACCGCAAAGCGAATACGCGCGGTTAGGAGTCGTCTCTGTCGGCGCCGAGCAGAACCAGCGGTCGCTGACCCCATATTGAAGCGCGATACTGTTGATGATATTCGCCTGAGTGGGAGTATAGGTCCAAAGTATGTCCTGGCCTTGCCACGATCCATCGTCCCAGGACTTATAATCTTGAAGAAAGCCTTTCATCTGAGGCGCACCGTCGCTCTTAGATGGTAGACCCGTGATGATATTCTGATTGCCGAAGAGCTGATTCATGACGCCATTCCAACCGTTGGGCGCCCTTATATCTGACGGGTAGGCCTTGAGGGCTTCGTACGGATCTCTATAGGGAATCGCATAGCCGGACTGCCAGTTCGAATCTGATACTGGAATTACAGTGACAGGATTACCGGTGTCGGGATCAGGGTTTGAGTACATTCCCGCCGTAAGGCCGTCATATTTTGCCGAACTCCCCTTGGGATACACGTTCAGAGGGAGCGGGGGAGGGTTCCAGCCCGGACTCTTCGTATAAAGCCATCCGAGCAAGTTGTCGAGAGAGCGGTTTTCCAGCATGAGAAAAACGATGTTCTGCACCTGCGGCAGGAATGATTCTGTCATGATATTCCTCCTCGTTAGTGGTGAGCGGCTCACGAGATGAGGGGATCAGGCTTGCGTTCCTTGAGATTCGGCGAAGGCCTCCGCGACGCGATCGACAGTGTTAACCACCTCTAGCCTGATCCCTCCCATCGATCTTATGCGACGCTGTCCTTTGTTGTTTCGCAGTGGCATCGGTAGAGCGTGGCACAAAGGCTCTGGGAACTCCATAGCCGAAGAATTAACTTCTAATGAACGTAGAAACAAATGAACCGACGACGAATGCTTCGATTTGCAGCAATGCGCTCGCCGCACCCGTGACGTATCCGCTGGGCCTTTTGGGAATGGGAATTGGCATGATTCTCACCTCCTTGGCTTGGGTCCTCCCGCCGAGGATGACGGTTCGGCGTCGGTTCGTTTTGCTGAGGAAGATGAACCGACGCCGATTATCCTCGTTCGGTCATTCGAAGTTAACGATCAAAGTGTTCGCTTGCTTCGCGCCCCAGCACACCCACTTGTTCCCATAAGGACCGTAGAGGAATTGTGTCTCATCCGCCTTTCGACAGATGGTGTGGTCGGGGTTGTAAACGACGGGTTCGATATACGCCTGCGAGCCGACAGCCTGCCAAAGGCCCCAATCGGCATAGTCTTGGCCTGCACGCCCGAGGTATCGGTTTGCTGATGCTGATGTGCCTGTGCCTTTAAGGCGTAGGTACCAGTTGCCATCTGTGTGAATGTACCAGTTGACCCAATAACCTTGATCAAACGTGTCGGCGAGCCAGACGTAATCATTCTGAGATTCTGCCAGGTAGCCAGCGACAACTCCGTTAGTGTAAGTACACTTAGCCTTGAACCAACCATCGGGCCTCTGAGGCTCCAAGGGGGCAAAGATGTGAGCGCCCAAGTCCGCGTCTGAAAGTTGCTTACTCATGTTCGGTTCTCCTTTTATTAAAGTGATTTCTCAAGTTCTACAGGAGCCCGCCCGTTTGCGCTTGTTGACGGCCGGCTGGCTGATGTGCAACTCGGCTGCGATGACTGCTTCCGTGCACTGCTGCCAGAAGAGCTGTCGGCTTGTGGAGAAGATCAGACCACCGGCCTTCGTTTTCATCCAATACGCCTGCCGCCATCGGCTCCCTCCCATAATGCAATTCGCGGGATGACTAAACCCCGATTCCCGCCCTGTACGCGGCTGGTACGCGCTGAGTGCCTTTTGTGTCTTCGGTTCCGAAACCGCCATCGAACCGTGGATGACTTCCATGGGTGGCAATATCCTCACATTACTTCCTTCGATGACAAATTACGCGCGAACTGCTCTGCGTGACGAGCTTCTGTAACGGTCGTGACTATACAATGTAATTAACTCATAAGCAAGCGGGTCGCGACGATCACTGCGCTGGAAGCCCAAGCGGCGGCCAGTCTCTTTTTGAGCGATCATCTGCCGGATCGTTTTCTCGCAAGCAGTCCGGCGCTTGATGCCGCCGCCAATGTGTGGCGCGTACTGGTACTGCTCGCTTGTCCCATCATCGGCCCCGTCGGTCAGACAGGCGAGATTCTAGTGAGCGCCACCTCGGAGGAAATCGTTTCATACAGTCCGCTGGAGGAGATGAAAACCGCCGCTCGTAGCCTGCACGAAAATAATCGCGATGCCATCGAAGCCCCGTTTGGGAATTGTGTTAATCTTCGCTCGGAGGTAGCTATGAGTAAAGCACTGACGCCGTATTTCGCTGCCGACGGAGACATAGATTATGAGCAGGCCGTTCAGCAGATGTTTGATGAAATGACAAAGGCAAATGAGAAGATGGAACGGGACCAGGAAGAAATTGAGCAGGTAAAAGCAGAGACTCGTGAAATCCTGGCGAGACTAAAGGCTGCTTAGGGTTATGTGGAAACGCCTACTTGATGCCACCAAGCAGCTCGTGCTACTGACACATATGATTTGATGAACAGGTTGGATGAAACGCTCGGCGAGGGGGAATCGGCGATCGGGATTTAGCAATTAGATTAGATTATCGATTGCGACCTCCTCGAAACCGTTTGCTATAATGCCTCTGATGTCCAGACGCAAGAACCTGGCAATAAGACACACTCCGACCTTCGATGCCGCTGATATTCAGGGTCGAGTCAACGGGATCCTGGTTTCTCGTGCAGGCACAGTGTACTGCGCAGGCACGCCGAGTCTCAGCGAGGACGGTAGCACTTGGCGTGTTCCCATTCTTTACGCGACTCCCGGGTTCGTAGCTGGTCAAGTGGGTGAGGCGACGGTGGACGCATCGACCTCTGAGATTCTATCGCTCACGGATATTGACCTGCTGCATAGGCAAGGAATGAAACTCGGAAAACAATACAGTGCGCAGATCGAAGCCGCATTTTCACGCGCAAGAAAAAGCTAGCTCCTGCTTGCCCGCTTGCTTGCGAATGGTCCTATCAGCTTACGGAGTGGAAGTTTCTGAGAATGATCTGCGCAAAGCATGCCGATGGGACCCTTTGCTCTCGGCGAGTTCAACGGCCGTGGTCACAGCAGCGCGCCGGATGGGATTCACGCGCTCGCGTGAAGACTACGGTTTGCGCTTGTACGACCTGCGAGATCTCGTGGGTCGTGGTGTCTTCCCGATTCTCAGCATTCAGCTCCAGCCTTATGGCCTGATTGGCGACCACGCACAAGTCGTTGTGAGCATCACCGCCGGACATATCGAAGTCTACGATCCGGCTACTTGGCCAGATGAGGACGCGACACCAGACGCTTGACGAGGCCTGGAAGCTCGGCGGCTACCTGACGATCCTGATCGAGCAGTGAGTCTGGCGGCCGCAATCGGCAATTCAACATCGGGACGTAGCCGTTGCCCCAGCGCTGTGCATAACTCGCGAGCAGGTTGATGAGTTGATGGACCGATTGGATCAAACGCTCGGGGAATAGGAATCGGCGATGGGGATCTAGCGCGTAGAACGGCGAACGCCAATCATGGTCAACGAAGCGAGTCAAACCAGTGTATAGTCAGGTACGCGGCACGAATCCCCAACCCCAAAGCACCCGTGCGCAACGAGGAGAAACTGGGATGGGAAAAAAGCGATCACAGATCCTCAGCACAGAAACGAGCGAACAATTCATTACGGGCATGCTGGACAGGATGGTGACGAGCTACCACAAGTACGGCCCGATCAGCGACGCGTACCCGCGAAAAGTGAACGCATTAGAGAGCTTAAACCAAAGAATAGAAAAATATCTTGAGACGGGAAACACGGAGTGGTTGATTGACGCCGCGAACTTCGCGATGATCGAGTTCATGTACCCCGCCCACCCCAAAGCGCACTTCCGACCGACCGACTCCGAGCAGTCTCCAGGTAGAACTTCGCAAGAATTTGATATCACCGACAGTGCAAACGATCAACTCGGAACGGAGGCCTTCGACACGCTGCTCGAACATCGCAGACGGATAAAAAGATAAACGGTCTGGAAGTACCGGGCGGAGAATCGTGAAATATGAAATGTCTTTAACCACTCAGGATTCTCTCTCGAGTGGCGCATCGCCAAACTGGAACTCAAGCTGCAACGGCCCCGGACGTAGTCTTACAACCCCGCGTATCGAAGAGCCAGTCCGCCGCAACTCAACAGTTAAAGCGAAGTTCCCCCGAATGCCCTGACCCATGGGCATCGAGAAGTTCAAAGTCTGATCAACGTTTCCCGCTCTGTCTCCCATTAGGGTTGTGTCCGTCTCGAACGTGAATAGTTTTTCGAGTTGGCGCTCGATTTGGCGTAGATCAGGTCTGCGGTAAAGCGGCTTAGAAGGGAGATCCGCTATCTCGGAAATGATGGGCTCAGGTGCTCGGTCGGCCTTCAGATTGAGCGCAGGCGGTTCGAGATAAATCGCGGGCTCCTTCGGAATCGAATGCGGTGTTGCTGTCTTCTTGAGCATCAAGCCCTTGTCGAAGCCACCTCGGCTCCTACGTTTGTCTTCGCGCTCGGCTTCGACTTCACTGGTACTAACGTTCAAGGCCCCACACAACGATCGCGCAACCTCAAGGATGTCGGCCATCTCACCGATTAACTCCGGTCCGGACTTGGCGTCGCGCGCCTCGAATGCTTCTTCCACAAGCTTTCGCTGCAAGGCGGCCACCAGAGCGTCGCCCTTTAGCTCGACCGTCTCGACCCGCTCACCGCGCGCCTCGATTAGAGCGGGTATTTTATCGCGGACTAGCTTGTTATACTCCGCTACATCCTCGTCTTCGCCGTATAGATCAATGCATTCGACGGAGGCACCGCTCCTCTGAAGCACGTAATAGGCATGCGAGAGTATTCCGCCCGACAATTCAACAACAATGTTGTTGGAAGCGGCCAAGGCTCCCAATTCGCGCGCAAATTGCTGATTTCTAATCAGCTCGGCATCCTCAGGTTCTACGATGACGCGTTGTATTCGTTTTCCCGATTCTACGTCTCGGCGAAACTTCTCCCACTCACTTACAGTCTTAATGTAGAAATCCGTAGCGCTTGATAGCTTTGTACGCGGGGCCGCCTTGGGGGTAGCTAATTCCGCTTTACTGTGGAACCACGGTAGCACCTTGTGGGCACTCGCTTGGGGATGGTTGTCAATAAACCACATGACGACCACCGCCTGATTTTCACGTTCAGCCACTTGCCTGGTTGTATGCGCCATCTCGAAAAGCCAACTTTGCTTCGTGATGCTCTGTCGCCACTGATATGCGGGCGCAGTTTGACACGGTACCCACTTGCCATTCTGATCCGGTGCCACAAAGGTTCCCTTATATCGTAGCCGCTTCCAGGACTTGTAGCGTGGCGGCTCCAGTAGGCGACCCACTATCAATTCGGACGTCTGAGTATCAACTTCGAAAGTATCGTGTGAATACCAATACAGTCCCTCCGGAATACCCCAGAGAGACTCAATCCTAACGATGCGCGTGTACTTGAATGTCGGTCTCCCGCCGCAAACGCCAGGCGCGATCACGATGTGGCGACCGACTGGATAATACTCGTAGGGTTCACCGCCAGCCGTTTCACGCACCAGTTTTCTCGTAGTCCGTTTCATCCTTATTGAGACTGGATGTGCTGACTTCTCATTGTCTGATTGCTAGACCTTGCTCCAGTTGCATGGCTTCGCCGATGGCCTCTTTCGTGATGCTGTCGTTCCAATCTTCGATGATCGTTTCCCAAGCCGCTCCGCTTGCGACTTGTTCCAGCACATCCGCAACCAGCACCCGCGTGCCACGAAAAGTCGGTTTGCCGTGACAGATTCTCGGATCAGTCACAATGTAACCGCCAATCAAATGAGCTCTCTCCGATTCTTTCATAGTCACTTCCTACAACCATCTGGCCTTAGTGTCACCGATTATGTAGTAGCGAGGCAAGCGATAGGGCGCGATCCTCAAAGAGCTCGACTCCTTTTCACGGCGTGACGCCCATCCGCCGCACCAAGTCAGCGAATCGCTCCAGCGCCGCGCGATAAAGCTCTCCAATTTCTTGGTAGCGTTTACCCATTCCGCCTTCACCAATCTTCGAGCGGATTTCGTAACGTCCTAGTGTTGTGCCGGCGGACAGACTCATCGTCGGTCAAACTCACTTCAGCTTCTCGTACTCTTTCTTTGCTTGTATCAGAATCGGAGTGTCCGGGTCTGCGTCTTTCCACAGCGCCAAGAAATCCTGATAAGTCTTGCGCGCTTTTGCCGTGTTGCCTTGAAGCACGGCGGCGCGCGCGAGGCCCACGTGCGCGAGCGAGTATAAAGGAGAGGTTGGTTGCCAGCCCCTGTGGTCGAGTATGTTCTGGAATTCGGCGGCGGCGTCCGCCCCTTTCTGCTGGCTGAGGTAGGCCTGGCCGCGCAGGTAGGCGACTTGGAAATGAGCCGCCCCTTCGTAAGGTCTGGTCGTCTCCAACAACTGAATCGCCTGAGCCGGATTGCCTCTATGCAGTTCAATTCGGGCCTGAACGAGTGGCAGCAAAACTTTATTGAGTATGGTGTCTTTCGGAAAACGCCTGACCAATTCACCACTAATAGTTTGTGTTTGGCTGAACTCGCCGCAGGTAGCCAGTGCGTTGGCCGCAGGGATCATCGTAAGCTGACTGTGCGATATGCCGAGCGCCTTTGCGGTCTGCTCTTTCATCATCAGGCAATCACCCAATAGCGCGTCCCGCGCCGCGGCTCCCACCAAAATCTGCGCTGCAACGTCTTTCAAGTCGCGGCGCTCTGCTAACTTAAAGGCGCGGTTAGAAAATTCTCTGGCTTTTTGCAACTGGCCTGAAAACGCCTCAGTCTCGGCCTGCCAACCTTGAGCAACATATTCATCCGGCTTTCCGTTCACCCATTCAATCTGTTGCTTCATCGTCGTCGCATCACCCTGTATAAAAGCAATCCGAAAAAGAATTCTGCGCATGGCTGTGGTTTCGAGCTTCTGTGCCTGCGCCTGCCCGATGATCTCCTTAGCCTCATCGAAGCGATTGAGGCCTAGGAAGGCGGCGGCTAAGAGCGAGTAGCCGGAAGCCGAACTCGGATTGAGGCGAATCGCTTCACGCGCCTCTTCGACGGTTTTATCGAAAAGACCTAGCTCGTTGTATTTAACGGCGAGATTGTTGTGCGGCGAAGCGTCGCGCGGATACGTGCGCTTCCACAGTTCTAACGTCTCAAGATACTTCTCCAACTCTCCAGTTACGTTGTCGTAGTAACCGGCAGATACATAGAGTCGTTCGCGCTCGCTGACTCGATCACGCAACTCAAACGCTTTTTGCGAGGCTTCGGCGGCAAGGGCGTCCTGCCTGCTGTTATAGTACATTGATGCCATCCGAGCATAAGCGAGCGCGAAATTCGGGTCTATTTCCGTCGCACGTTTGAGAAATGGAATAGCTTCGAGATACCTGCCCTTTAATTGCTGTTCAACTCCCAGGGAGAAGGCTTTGAAGGCTTCAAGCGAAGAGGTTGTGGCCTGCTCAATCGGCGCGTCGAACTTCTGGATTGATTGAAGCGACTCGCCCAACTTCTCTCTAAGCTTCATCGCCGCATCGCCAAGCGCATGAAGCACCTGCTCCTTGTTTTCAGCTTCCGACTGTTCACGCGCAATCGAGTCGCCGGTCTGTGCGTTGACAGCTTCCAGCGTGATAACGTAATGGTTTCCCAGGCTCGCAATCGAACTCACGAGCATTGCTTTCAATCCCTGACGCTGGCAAATCTCGCGCCCCACGTCTCTCGTCACGCGCTCGTCCGGCGAGCGTCCCATGAACTTGAGCGCCTCGCGCACACGTTGGTCCGAGAAGATATTCAAGAAAGGTGATTGCTCGAGTTGCACAGCAAGTGCCTGCTTGAGTGTTCCGTCGAAGACGGGGTCGCCTGCGGTATTGACGAAGTCAGCAAGGACGATGGTGTCCTTCTCAGTCAGAGAAGCGGCGGGAGTGTGTTTGAGGTACCAGAAAATTGCGCCGACCATCGCCAGCACAAGCACTCCAAGCGTCATTGTTACACCACGCTTATGAAGCTTAACCTGATCGACGATGTACTCCGCGCTGGAGGTCGCGGGCGGGTGTGGAATACCGCCTTCAGGCCGCGCCGTTTTGGCCTCGGAGGGAATTGGGCCCGAAGGCGGTACTCCAAACTTTTCGGGTGGCGTCGTCCGCGCCAGTTCCGTGTCAATCTCCAGACGCTTTTTCAAATGCCGCAGGTCAATCAGCAGATCCTTCGCTGACTGATACCGCTCCTCCCGTTCCTTCGCCAGCGCCTTCGCCACAATGCGCTCGAGCTCGGCCGGCGCCTCATGCGTATACCGAGCAAGTGGCGGCGGTTCTCTGTCGCTCAGAATCGCCGCCAGAATTTCGATTTTGTTCGAGCCTACGAACGGCAGACGGCCCGCGACCATCTCGTAAATCAAAACACCAAGGCTGAAGATGTCGGTACGGGCATCTACGAGAAGTCCGCGCGCCTGTTCCGGCGACATGTAAGCGGCCGTTCCCATCACCATCCCGGGTTCAGTTTTGATTGGAGCTGATGTCGGCGCCTTGGTATCAGGCGACTCCGGCAGCAACCGCTCTGTTAATTTCGCAAGACCAAAATCCAACACCTTCACGATGCCATCACGACGAAGCATGACATTCTCAGGCTTGATGTCGCGATGCACGATGCCGTCAGCGTGAGCAGTCGAAAGCGCACTGGCGATCTGCGCCGCAACATCGAGAACTTCGCCAAGCTTCAGCGGCTCGATTTGCATGCGTTCGCGCAAAGTGTCCCCATCAATGAACTCAGTTGCGATGAAGTGACCTGAGTCCGTTTGGTCAATCTCGTGGATCGTAATGATGTTGGGATGATTGAGCGCAGAAGCCGCCTTTGCTTCCTGTACAAACCGATCCATGCGATCGCGATTCGAAGCCACCTCTGCCGGCAAGATCTTCAGTGCCACTTTCCGGTCGAGGTTTGTGTCCTGCGCCAGATACACTTCACCCATGCCGCCCGCGCCGAGTTTCGAGACGATGCGGTAATGTGACAGCGTGGTATTGGCTGGTAGTTCCTTACTCATCCTTCTTCAATCTCATTGTGGCAGTCGCATCCGGCGGAAAAGGTTACTTGCATCCCTGCTTCGAAGTCACGGTAGTGATGAATGGCTTCGCCGTTCTTCTGCGGATGCTCGGCCAGCAGGCGGTCAAATACCGAACGAGAAGTTCAACACCGCACCGACCGCCGTCAGCGCCAGGCTGATCGGCAGGACTTCTGCAAAAAGATCAATCGACCACTTCAGCAGAGACAGTGGGCGATTGATTGTTTGGTTTGTAAGCGCGAGCGTTTCAGTCCGCGTAGAAGTTCCCATGAAATCCCAGCGGAAAATGCTGGCCTGTCCAGATCCGGGCTTCTACCTCCAGTGTGCCCGCGTCGCGGATCTCGAGGAAGGTCTCATCGCGCTCGCCATCGTAGCCCTGCGCCAGCAGCCAGCCACGCTCTTCGCTGTTCTGCCCGGGATGCGGCACGAAGACCGGTTCGCCGTAGGTGCGCCCCTTGCCGAGCGGCGCGCGTTGCGCGTTTCCGCGGTGCAGATCGTGTTTCGCCAGCGTGTCGGCCCGGCCAGTCTCCTTGCCCCACGCGACTGTGTAAAGATAGCGTGCATTCGTGCCTCTGCGGCGCTCGTCAAAGCGCGGCAACTCGACCTCGGTTTCCAGCTCCGTGCGGCTCGTGACGCTGCCGGTCGCCGGATCAATCACGATGCGCGTCAGATGATTCGGTGAAGGCCGCGCCGTCTGATCCCACGAAGCAACCGCCTTCATTACCGAATCGTCTGCACTGAGGATCGAATCGATCACGAGCTTGCCGTCTTGCTCATACGCGTTGCCGTTGTGAAAGACCATTCCGGGCGGTTGCTCGACGGTGACGGGTTGGCCCGTGCCATCCTTGCGCAGGATCAACAGACGCGTCGGCAGCTTGTCGGAATACTTGACCAGATCGAAGGGAGCCGCGCGCTCTCCTTGCATCATCCGCATGAAATCGAAATAGACCGGCGGAATCACGAAGACCAGATGTTCGCGCGCGAGCAGCATATCGTGAATCATAAAGTAATTCCGCTGCGGCAGCGCATAGAGCTTCTTCAATTTGCCGTCGCGATCCATGCGAAAGACGGTCAGCGCCAGGCTCATTCCTCGCTGCACGCCGTAGCCGTAGCCTTCGCCCGTCTGCGGATCGAATTTCGGATGCGCGGTGAAGGGCACATCCGCTGGCAGCGTCCCGTGAAAATCCCACTCGCCCTGATATGCCAGCGTCTTCAAATCAACTGCTGTCGGATGCCCGCCTTCCGACAAACCGAGCAACCGGCCGTCCCAGCGAATGATGTTCACACTCGGCTGATTCTTGCCGCCGTATTTTGGTTTGTATCCTTCGGGCGGCGGCGGCGCAAGAGTGCCTGCTTCGGTGTAGAGCATGCGTTTGACGCTCAACTCTTCCAACCGTTGGGGCGTTTCGAGGAATTTGGCCGTCAACGAGACGCGGCCCTCGCGGAACGAGTATCGCGAGATGAACGCGTCGCCGTCAAACAGGTGACGCAGCTTGACGCCAAAGGTCTCCTTCTGTCCCGGAGCGACACGGAAGAGTGTTCCGTTGAGCGTATTTGGCACTTTGCCTTCGATCTTCCTCAATTCCCATGCGCCTTCCGCGCCGGCCGTGCGATTTGCCAGATAGGCCAGATTGCGCTTGCTGTCGGCCAGCACGCGGGTGAGCGTCGGCGTATCCACCAGACCGAGCGCGCCCGCCGCGCCAAGCAGTTGCGCAAACTGACGCCGCGTCATGCCTGGCGTTGATGAGTTGTCGTTGCTGTTCATGTGATCATCTCCTTGCTGTGTTGGCGAAGGCTTCCTACCGGCGCTGGAATCATAACTGAGGGCCCGCCAATTCTGCTCCAGATTTCTGACAAAGGGTCAAGACTCTTTTCTCACGGCTGAAGTCCCATCCGGCGCAGCAGTTCGGCGTAGCGCGGGTCTGAGCGGAGGTCATCAAAATTTAACCACCATGTAATATATGGCAACACGCCGCTCCGCACTTGGAAATCCTTTTCGAGCCACGCAAATACTTGATCCTTATCTCCAAAACCTGCATATACCTGAGCTAGATACATCCCGATGCCTTCGCGCCTGGCGTATCTCTCGTCGAGTTCCTTTAGTATCTGGAGCGCCTCAGCCTGCTTACCCATAACCGCGTAACAGTATCCCAAATCGCCCAGGAATTGACCCGCCCTACCGGATAGCTCGACCCCCTTCTGCAACTCAATAATCGCTTCTTCATAACGGCGCTGTTTGAGGTATGACAAACCTAACCAACGGTGTGCTTGTGGAAAGCTCGGATTGAATTCAATAGCCCTCCTATTCTGTTCAATCGCTGAATTGATGTCATTCTTTAGGAGATAAATACTAGCGACGCCGAGGATTGGCGATAAAGGATCAAGCTCCTGCGCCCGCTTGCTTTCTGTCAGCGCTTCATCAAATTGCCGCTTTATTCTGAGATGCATAGTAAACCAGGAATGAGCTGTCGGGTAATTCGGATTGAGACTGATGGCTCGCCTGAACTCTTGCTCCGCTTCCGCCCAGCGCCACTGCCGCTGATATATTTCCGCCAGGGAGGTATGCACCTCCGCGAGTGAATCATCTATCTGCAATGCCCGATCCACAGCAGCTCTAGCTTTCGGCAGCGTCTCGCTTGTAAGAACGCCACCATATTGCTCCAGCACCAAATAGCAATCAGCCAGACCGACGTAGCCGAGGGCATAGTTCGGGTCACGCTCTAGCGCCTGCTGGAACTGCTCGATGGCCTTCCCGATTCCGTCCGCCGTCCGCTTGTTCCACAAGTAGCGCCCTCGCAAGTAGAACTGATAAGCCTCCGGGTTTGTTGTCTCGCGGTTGGCAAGTTGTTGTTGTTGCTCGCCCGACAGTCTCAACTTCAGTTTCTCAGTGACCTCTCGCGCAATAGCTTGTTTGATTGAAAGCACGTCCGCAACGGCTCGCTCGTACTCCCCGCCCCAAAGCTGCACGCCCGTGGTGGCATCAACCAGGTCCACCTGGATATTTAACCTGTCACCCAACTTACTGACTCTTCCCATCAGCACCGCGCCCACGTTCAATTCGCGCCCGACTGCCTGTGGGTCAACTTCCTTGCCCTTGTAGCTAAAGGCTGTAGTGCGGGCGATAACTCTCAATTGCTGCAACGCAGTCAGGCTGTTTATGAGCGACTCAGAGATGCCATCCGACAAGTACTCTATGCTCGCATCATTGCTGGCATTAACGAGTGGCAGCACGGCTATCGTCTTGATTGTTCCAGCGGAGTAAAAATAGTAGGCCAGGCCGGCAATCGAGATGAGGATGAGCGCGGCCAGAGCAATGGCCAGGCCACGCCTGTGCCGCTTGATTTCGCCTACGATATATTCGGCGCTCGAAGTCGTGCGTTGGGCTAACACCTCGCTCGTCGCGACCTCGGCTGGCTGCGCGCCAGTAGTTTCGCCTTTCTGCGGAGTGGCGCGCGCCTCGACGCTGTCGCTTGAAGGCGGCACTACCGGCGCCTGCGCACCTTTGACCTTCGCCTCAAACTCCAACTGCTGCTTCAAGTCCTTGAGGTCAATCAGCATGTCTTTTATATGCTGATAGCGCTGTTCGCGGTCTTTCCGCAGCGCCTTGCTCACGATGCGCTGCAACTCGTCGGGCACGTCTGGCACGAATTGGCGAAGCGGCACAGGCTCCTGATTCAGGATCGCTCCCATCACGTCAATCGCATTGACGCCAGAAAATGGCGCATGCCCCGCCACCATCTCGTGCAGCACGACGCCCAGGCTGAAGATGTCACTGCGCGCGTCCACCTCCTGTCCGCGCGCCTGCTCTGGCGACATATAACTGGCCGTGCCCATCACCATGCCGGGGGCAGTGACATTGTGCTGCGTAGGCGCTTCGGAATCGGGGGCGGCTTCCGGCCGCCTCAGCTTGGCCAAGCCGAAATCCAGAATCTTCACGAAACCATTAGTCGTGACGAATATGTTTTCCGGTTTCAGGTCGCGGTGGGTGATGCCTTTGGCGTGAGCCGCGGCGAGTCCGGCGGCGATCTGCTGGGCATACTTGATGGCCTTGCGCACCGGCAGCGCGCCATCATTCAACTGCGCGCGCAACTCTTCGCCATCAAGTAGTTCAGCGACAATGTAGGGCGCGCCTGCGTGATTGCCAATGTCGTAGATGGTCAGGATGTTGGGATGATTAAGCGCGGAGGTGGCACGGGCCTCCCGCTCAAATCGCCGCAGGCGATCTTCATCACTGGCAAAGCCAGCCGGAAGCAATTTGATGGCAACTTCGCGATCCAGCCTCGAATCGCGTGCACGATACACCTCGCCCATCCCGCCCGCGCCAATTTTGGATACAATGCGGTAATGTGAAATGGCCGGAAGCGGATCTTTCATTCTCGTCGTTTCCTTAGCATCACTCCTCGAGTTCGTCTCGCGCTTCCTGCTCGAAACGCCGCACGCGCGAGGCGTCTCTGGTAAAACCAGCCGGCAGGACTTTGACCGCGACCTTGCGGTCGAGCCGGGTGTCCTCGGCCAGATATACCTCGCCCATTCCGCCCGCGCCGATCTTGGAAATGATTCGATAGTGAGAGAGGATTTCGCCGATCATTCTGCGCTAGGGTTATAACACCTTCTTCGAACCATCGGTAGCGAGCGAGCTTCGGGTTCGAAACTGGATGCGAGGTTGTTGACGAGACCGCGATAGCGAGAGGATCGAGTGATTCGGCGAAGTGGTTCTCCCCCGCTACAGTTGAAGTCGCTGATAGTCCAGTTGGGCAATTTTACCCAACAGAAAATAAAGAGCCTTATCACGCATGATTTACTTTTCCTATGGAAGCATATTAAGGACAACCTGCAACACCTAACCCACAGCCAGGTCAACCTAAACGGCATCAATCTTCTAGATCAGCTTCTTACTGAGCTCGACAGTCTTGATGACAACTCGTTCCATTTTCGCTATCCCGGATACGAAGTCTCAACCAATGCCCGTACCCAGGTCTTTGAGTATGGAGAACCTCAGGTCAGTAATGACGGCTATAGGGAATAGTCTTAATCTCATAGCGGAAGCCCTCGACAGTCCTACTGGTACGCCGAGAATGAGGATTGGGATGACGACGAAGGAAGCATCGTACCCTGGAACAATTTTGTGTATTACTAGCCTTGTGGTAGCATCGCGGCCTTAGAGAGTGAATGCACCCGGCTAGGTTTCCTACCAATGCCTTTTGGGAGGCAGGACATGATTGATGGTCTTCTTACAGCAGAAACAGTACTCTCGGAACTTTCGGGGGAAAGTAGTGTCTGGATGGTTTGTGATCCCGCGAAAAACAGCATTATATCGGAGAGAAAACTGCGAAATACTTCCGGTTTGCGTTGACGTAGCAGGAGGAGACCCACGGAGTGCAAAGCAAAATCAGAGATGAAGAAATCGTGTTGATCAACCTTCCGCAATAACTCTTTCGCTTCCTCGGCGCGGCTTTGCTCCAGGAGGATTTCGAGAAAGATGTTCGTATCGATGAGCAGCCTCATTCGACTTCGCTTCTCCAGTTCAGAAGTTGGTGCTGGAGGTCTACTGAAGAGTACTGATCGCGCATCTCCGACAACGCTCCAGCCCAGTCAAATTGGGGCTGCTGGCGGGGGCGAGTTTCCTGCTTGCCAATCAAGAACTCTATGAAGTCTCGCACCTCGCGCTGACCCTCAGGCGCCAACTCTTTGAATAACTCTTCAGTAGATTTGTTCTGTTCTTGCATTCGTAAGCCCTCCGCTCTGCAATGGACGACTTCTGATTTGACATAGGATAGCAGATTCTTTGTCGGGTTGGCCGCATCTCAATGCCTTATCTCTGCCAGCGCCGCCTGGATGGCGCTAACAGGAGCGTCGAACGTGAGCCTCCACGGGGCCAGCGCGTGCCATCTTGAATTCCAATGTGGCTGTGCTGCGGTTTAGCAGGCTGTGCGAAGCGCCTATGCCCCGATCACATTCGGACGCCCATGCCCGCCCGTTTCACAAAGAGCCAAGTAAAACTCCAGCACAGCTCCGGCGTCGAGCACGCTCTCGACCTTGCCCTCCTCGTCGAGGTTGAGGTTCGCCCCGCGGATGGCGAACCAGACATCGGTCACCTCTGCATTCGTAACCGGGACATGCAGCGTATGGATCGAGCCCGCTGGCTCGTACAGATATGAACCTGCCGTGTTGACTTGCGGGTATTCCAGGTACTTCCACGAACCCTTGAGCGTGAACGCGAAGACCTCGCCGGTGTGCTTATGGCGTTGGATCGTGACGCCCGGCTGGAAACGCGCTCGGATCACCCAGAGCCCCGCCTCCACGTCAACCTGCAGCAGTTGGAAATCTACGCCCTCTTGAAAGTCGACAAAGGGCAGGTCTTTCTCTGCACGGTGCAGCGCTGCGGGAATGCCTGGGATCGGCGCAAATTCGGTAGCCATATTGATCTTCCTCCTCAATGTTGCGATCGGTCATTAGTAGTCGAGCGTTCGGCTCCTTCAACGAGCGCGAACAGCACAATTGTCTGCGCGGCGGGTAGCGGTCTACCCAGAAGTTCGACGGGCATCCCGAGATTACGGCGATGTACTTTCCTGCTGCCGCCGTGGATTGCAATCCGCGGGAAGCGAGGTGTTGTTACCACGTCGCGTTGAGAACGCACCGCTTCTTACTTCGTGAAAGCGACGTCTCATGACAAACCGTGTTCGCGCGGGATCGGAGACATCGGCCCTTCAGGCAGAGTCAGAAGTTGTTGCTCCGGCACGCCGCTGCGGTACTGTGCGAGCAAAGCTTCGGGATCAATCTCTACGCCAATCGGATTGGCGGCGAAGGCATCAGTTTGCATGTAGGCATTGGCCTCTTCGACAGAGCAGGTATCCACCTGAAACTCCATTCGATTGCCGTCCGGGTCCTGGTAGTAAAACGAGAGCGTCATGCCGTGGTGAATGCGCCAGTACGGTGTGATGCCCATCTGTTTGAGGCGCTCGTAGGTACCAAGCAGATCTCCCAGATTTGCGTAGGTGTATGCCACGTGATTTACGCCTGCCTTGTCCCGCGCTTCGACTTCCACGCTCGCAGGACTGAGCGCTGACAAATTGGCGAAAGCGAAACGATGATGCTCCTCATCGTAGGTAAGGAAGGCGAGCATCGGATTCTGATAGACCACCTTCGCCTCGAAGACCTTTTGATACCAGTCAATCATTTCCTCAAAGCGTCGTGTGCTATACACGACGTGTGCGAATTTCGAAGGTTTTGCCATATTGTTCCACTCCATCCTTTCGTGCTGGACTCTGTTATTGGTTTCTTGCGTTGTTATTCGGCGCGGCCCCTTCTGTTCAGCGCTTCAACTCTTCGAACCAGTTGAGCACGACGTTCAACTGCGTTGTTGGGGCTTGCTTCTGATTCTCCTCGATCATTATGAAGTGTTGTCCGTCGGGCGCTACGTCGTAGGAGACGCCGGGGACATTCAAGTACGGTCCCTCAAACATCACCTTCGGCGCGTCGGCGCGAAATTCCGTTTGGGTCTGGATAGCGACCGACATCCACTTCAGTCCCTCACGATAAAACAAGTTGCGACCGTCAGGCGACCAGATCACTTCTTCGCCGCCTCCGGTGGAAATCTGCCGCTTACCGCCGGCGTCAGGAAAGGCCCGCACGTAGACTTCGTACTGGCCGGATTCGTCCGAGGTGTAGGCTACCCATTTGCCGTCGCGTGAGAAAGCGGCCCCCCACTCATTGAACTTCGTCTTGAGCCAGGAATATGGCTGGCGACCGCCTTCCAGCGGGAGTATTGACAGGTCAACCGCTGTGTCAGGGTCATTCTGTTGAAAGGCGAGCAGTTTGCCGTTGGGGGACAAGGACGTAGGCCACCAGGGGTAATCGCTCGTGGTGAGTACTTCCTCGGCGCCACTGCCGTCCGCAAGCTGCCAAACCATCTGAAATTGGTTTGGACCGATACTTCGTTGATAAACGATCCGGCGTCCGTCTGGCGTCCACACCGGTCGGTAATTTGACCCTTCCACTGTCAGCCGGGTGAATGTCCCGCGAGTAAGCTCATAGACCCACACGTCACTAGTCGCCCCCACGACCGTTACCGCCAGCCGCTGACCGTCCGGGGAGAGGCTAACCGGACCATACGCCTGCGGCGGCGCCGCGAGCGGTTTGCTTATACCCTGGCGATCTACCAAGGTGAGTTTACCGATCCACGCCGGTCCGCCGTTCACATACACGAGCGTGCCTTCCGTCGAAAGCGCGAATTGCGCGGCGCCCCACTCTTCGATCCTGATTCCTTCAATGAGCGTGACCGCCGGGCCGGTTACTTCAAGGCGTGACAGATCGAACGGCGCCGCCAGGATTGCCCCGGCGCGGGCAAAGACAATGTGACCGCTCGAGGCGTACCGGGGGTTCGTGCCGCCTTCGAGTACTACGCGCCGCTCGCCGGTTGCGAGCGAGAGCACCGCGATATGCCCGTAGTCGGGGTTATGGAACCCCTTGATGGAAAACAGCACCGCCTTGCCGCCCGGCAAGAACTCCGGATAGAAAGCTCTGTCTTCCGTCCTGGACAAGACCTCCGGCCTACCGCCTGAGGCGGAGACCCGCGAGAGGTTATTGCCCTCTGAATCGGCAAATACAATTGTGTCATCCGGCCCCCAACTCCCACCGTGGGGAATTCTGGCTTCGCACAACGTCACCGGCTCGCCGCCTTGCAGCGCTACTTTCTTGAGTTTGTTCTCTGAAAAGAATCCCAACGATCGGCCATCAGGCGAAAAAAACGGACTGTAAGCGCCTTCGGTCCCGGGGATCGGTTTCGCGTCGAACCGGTCAAGGGCGCGCAGGTAGAGTTGCGATTTGCCGTTGCGCTCAGCCGCGTAGGCGAGTATCGATCCGTCCGGTGAAAGGGCGACCGAAGTGCGGCCGATACCCATAGGCCCGAACTTCGCCAGCGCCAACGGCTCAGTGTCCGGGAGTTTTATCGTCATCCGCTTGACGGGCTTGGATGTTGATAGAGACGATGTCGAACGTCCCGCTAACACCAGGAATAGGATGGCCGCCGCGATAGCAGCGAGCGCGAAACCGGCTGAGGCCCACATCACTCCGTGGCGTGTTTTGTGCTGAGCCATAACCGGCACGAGCAACTCTGCTTGCGAACCTCCGTCCGATATCCACGCCAGCTCCATTGTGAGGTCGCGAGCTGTTTGCCATCGGTCGTCAGGATCTTTTGCCAGGCATCTCTTCACCACTCGATCGAGCGCGGGCGGCGTCATCGGCTGAAAGGTAGAGATGGCTGGCGGCTCGGTGTGAAGAATGGCGCCGATCAAACTCGCCTGGCTCTTGCCGGTGAATGCTTTCTTGCCGGTCGCCATCTCGTACAGCACTGCGCCGAACGCGAAGATGTCTGTGCGAGCGTCTGCCTCGCGGCCTTCCAACTGTTCGGGAGCCATGTACTGAAATGTTCCGAGGATGGTGCCTTCGCCGGTTAGCGAGTGACGCTCGGTCGGAAGCGACGTCACGCTCGTTACAAGCCCCGAGTCGCTAGCTTGCATTTTCGCCAATCCGAAATCGAGCAGCTTTGTGCCGGCCTTCGTGAGCATGATGTTTGCCGGTTTCAGATCTCGATGGACTATTCCCGCGCGATGGGCTTTGTCCAACGCATCGGCTATCTGTATTGAGTAGCGCAGCAGTTGTTCCGTCGGTAGTGGGCCCTTGATCAAGCGATCGGCGAGCGACTCGCCTTCTATGAGCTCCATGACCAGATAGTCGAGACCGTCTTGATGACCGATATCGTGAAGCGTGCAGATATGCGGGTGATTGAGACTCGACACTGCTCGTGCTTCGCGTTCGAATCGTTGGCGCAATTCCGGATGTGAGGCCAAATGATCGGGTAAAACTTTTATCGCGATGATTCGCTCGAGCCGAGAGTCGCGAGCTCGATAGACCTCGCCCATTCCCCCCGCGCCGAGCGCGGAGAGGACTTCGTAAGGCCCAAGTCTCGTGCCTTTGGCGATCGTCATTTCTTCATCCACACCGTCCAGTCGAGCACGACGCTAATCGGAGATGCGCCTGCCGCTTCAATCGTCGAGTTGATAAGAAAAGCTGCCCGTCAGAGGCGACAACATATTGATTGCCGTGACGTTCCCGTTCAAAACGCCGCAACCGTTCCTTATCCTCCGAAGAATTCTCGGGCAGGATCTTCAGTGCGACCTTACGGCACAAGCGTGAGTCGTCGGCCAGAAACACCTCGCTCCTGCCGACCAACCGAGCTTATGGAGAATGCGACGATGAAATACGGTTTCCGGATCACCCTGCATTCCCAAGAGGCTGCGCAACTGTACTACTCAAAGGGCGGGTTTTCAATCTAGGGAGGAGTCGTCGGAGCCAATCCACGTCAGGTGTACGGAACCGTCCAGCCGCGGGAGAATGCAGACCGTAGGTGAGCATCATCGTTGGGAACAGATCGAAGTCCAGAGATGGCGATACGTTGGCTTGAAGAGTGTTGAATTGGAAAACAAATGCGGCGTAAACGACTCGTGAAAGGAAATCCGGGAACCGGGCAGAGTCTTGACAGCCGCATCTAAACCGCACGCTGGCACGATCCTCCGGCCGGAATGTGTCCACCAAAGTGTCCGTAGATGATTAGAGCCACCTTGCTGGTGGCTCTAGCTGTTGATTCTATTAATGAGCCGTGCAGGGCTCGAACCTGCGACCCGCTGATTAAGAGTCAGCTGCTCTACCAACTGAGCTAACGGCCCGTGCGGTTCGAATTCTACTGAGTGCGATATTTTATTGTCAATGCTATCACCATGGCAGGCTATCACCGTGGCAGCGTCAAGCTTCCCGACGGGTCGCTGCCTCTTCTTAGATTGTCTTGGCGCAGCGAAACCCGGAAATCATCCACCGTTCGTTAGGATGGAAGAAGTTTCTGTAGGTCGCGCGAATGTGATACTGAGGCGTCGCATATGAGCCGCCCCGCAACACCTTCTGCCCGACAAACCACTTGTCGTTGTATTCGTCAAACTCGGGTTTGAATCCCGGGTAGGGCACGTAATCGGACGTGGTCCACTCCCAAACATCACCGATCATCTGATAGCACCCGTGTGCACTCCTCCCTTCTGGAAATGAGCCCACCGGAGCCACGCCCCACAAACCGTTCTCAAAGAGATTCGCTTTCGACAGAGCCGGCCCTTCGTCGCCCCACGGGAAACTCGACCGGATAGTTTGTTGAGGCCCAAGACTCGCTGCCTTCTCCCATTCGGCTTCAGTCGGCAAACGCTTGCCCGCCCATTTTGAAAACGCGGACGCTTCATAGAAGCTGACGTGCGTCACCGGTTCGTCGGCTTTGTCTTCGGCTCGGTGAAGGCCTGAGAAGTCTCTGATCATCCACTCGCCTCCGTGCAGCTCCCAGTACAACGGGCCTTGCCACCCTTCGCTGTGAATGCAATCCCAACCCTCGGCAAACCACCACCGAAAATCCGTGTAGCCTCCGTCGCGCATGAATTCCAGATACTCCCCGTTGCTGACCGGAACCAGGTCGATCGCAAAGTCCTCCACAAAGACTCGATGAGCAGGCTTCTCATTGTCGAAGGCAAACCCATCGCCCGCGTGCCCAAGCAAAAACAGACCGCCTTCCACTTCAGCGACACCGCTCACGTTGTCGCGCGGCGGGAGCGCTCCCCGTGCCGCCGGCTCATAAAGTTCACAAAGCAGGTGCTTGATGTCATACACCAGAAGCTCCTGATGCTGCATCTCGTGTTCGAGGCCGAGCCTCACCAACAGCAGAAGCGCCGCGGCTTCCGGATTGTCTCGAGTGCCGCCTAGAAGATCGAGCATCGATTCATCGATGCGTCTTCTATAGGCGAGAGTGTCCTTCACCGTCGGGCGCGAACGAGTGCCCCGCTTGTCCCTCTCGATTCGCGAGCCGAATCGCTCATAGTATGAGTTGAAGTAGAAGAGATACTCTTCCGAATAGATCCGGTACCCCGCCAAGTGGTCCCTAAGCAAGAGCTCAAAGAACCACGACGTATGGCCGATGTGCCATCGAGGAGGGCTCATGTAGGGAGCGGTCTGAACAACGTAATCTTCAATCTCCAGCGGCTCGACGATCTGCATCGTTCGAGCGCGAACTTCTCGAAACCGCTCGGCCATTTCCGATACGCTTGCCGCCGGTTTCAACTCGTCCCTTTTTGCTTGCATGCTTGAACCTTCCACTCGTCTAGAATTGAACAGCGTCCCTACCTCGCAGATTCTGCTACTCTCCACGACGCATATCAAAATCTCATTCCTTGATGAGACGCATCGAAATGACCGCTCACGCATCCATTGCCGTAAACAGATTGTTCATCGACTCCGCCATCGTCGGGTGAGCGAATATTGCTTCCTTCAACACGGTGTACGGCACGTGACCCATCATCGCTATTTCGAACATCGCCATCAACTCGCCGCCTTCGACTCCCAACACCGCGCAACCAAGTATCTGATTCGTGTCCGCATCGACGACCGCCTTAATAAAGCCGCGAGTTTCGCTCATCTCAATCGCACGAGCCACATTAGCCATCGGTAGGTTAGCCACATGGACGTTCATGCCTTGCGCGCGCGCTTCGGTCTCGGTCAACCCAACCCGGCCGAGTTGCGGGTCCATGAAAACAGTGTACGGCACAAGCCGATTGCTCGTGGTCGCGTCCCCACTTTCGATAAGGTTCGTGCGAATGATTCGGAAGTCGTCGTAAGAGATGTGAGTGAACTGCGGCCCGCCATTCACATCGCCAAGTGCATAGATGCCTGACACGTTGGTTTCGAGCCGATCGTTGACCTTTACGAAGCCGCGGTCGTCCGTCTCGACTCCCGCCGCTTGAAGATTGAGCCGTTCAGTGTTCGGCGTTCGTCCAACTCCCACCAGAAGGTGCGAACCCGTAACGGACTGCTCGCCCTCCGGTGTCCGCACGGTCAAGCGGATCAGGCCTTCGGCGCGGCTGGCTCGCACAACCTCCGAGTTCAACAGCAACGTTATCCCATCCTCGCGCAGGATGGTGGCCACCGCATCGGCAACATCCGCATCCTCGCGCGCGAACGGCCGGTCGCCTCGGTGGACGATCGTCACCTCGCTGCCATAGCGCCGAAACATCTGGCCGAACTCCAGTCCGATGTAGCCGCCCCCCATCACCAGCAGATGCTCCGGCAACTGATCGAGCTCCATAATCGAAGTCGAGTCGAGATAGGCCACGTCGTTCAGCCCTTCGACCTCGGGCTTCGACGGCCGGCCTCCAGTGTTGATGAAGATCTTGTTGGCCGTCAGCGACTGTTTGCCGCCGTCGTTCAGGCGAACTTCAATCGAATGGGGACCGGTGAAGCTGGCCTCGCCCTTCAGCAGATCTAGTCCCGGGGTAGCTTCGACGGATCGGAGTCCGCCGTCGCGAAAGCTCTCGACCACGCGCTGTTTGCGTGCGCGAACCTCGGCCATGTTCACCGTCACGGGGCCCGTGTGCACGCCGTAATCACCGGACCGGCGAGAAAGATAAGCTACACGCGCGCTGTTGAACATCGTTTTAGTCGGCGTGCACCCGAAGTTGACGCAGGTGCCGCCGATGTATCCGCGCTCAATGAGAGCGGTCTTCCACCCTGCTTTCGCCAGAGCCACCGAGAGCGGCTTGCCTCCCTGCCCCGATCCGATAACTATCGCGTCGTATTGGTTTGTTTCTGGCATCGCGTCAGCTCCATTGAATCACAAATGTACAGCTCACGGTCCATTGATCTCGATAGACTCAGAGATTTGCTGCCTACCTTACGATGAGCGAATGGGGCCCACGTTCAAGCACGCGGCCGACGATCTCAGCGTGAACATAAGCTTCGCGCAGCCGGGCAAGCAGTGCATTAGCGCGCTCGGGCGGAATCGAGATCAGCAAGCCGCCCGCTGTCTGTGGATCGTAGAGCAGACTGCTCATCTCTTTGCTCACGCTCTCCGCGATCTGAATGTCATCGCCAACGTATTCGCGGTTGGTCTTGTCGCCGCTGGTGAGAATGCCGCCGCCGGCAAGTTCCAAGGCGCCGGGCAAGATCGGCACGCGTGTCGAGTTTATTTCGATGGTCACCTGACTTGCGCGGGCAAACTCCCACGCGTGTCCCAGCAGCGCAAAGCCGGTCACGTCGGTCGCGCCTTTAACGTCAAACTCGCGCATCGCTTCAGCAGCGGACTTTCCGGAGGTCAACATGGTTTCGACCGACGAGGCTGCTACGTCAGCGGGCGCTTTGGCGAACTTGATTCCCGTGGAGATGACGCCCGTTCCAATTGGCTTAGTCAGAATGATGACATCTCCCGCACACGCGCCGGCGTTGGTCGCAACCTTATTCGGATCTATCACTCCGGTCACCGAGTAGCCGAACATTATCTGCTCATTGTCGACGCTGTGACCTCCCAGCAACACGACTCCGTTCTGAGTCAGAACCTCGAGTCCGCCTCGCATGATCTCAGCGAGTATCGAAAAGTCCACCCCATTCTTCGGAAAGCAAGTAATGGCCAGCGCGGTGATTGGAGTTCCGGCCATCGCCCATACGTCGTTGATCGAATTGAGCGCCGCGATGCGCCCATAGTCAAACGGATCGTCCACTATCGGGGTGAAAAAGTCGAGCGTCTGCACGAGAGCAAGGTCGTCGCTGAGACGGTAGACTCCCGCATCGTCGGCGAGGTCGAAGCCGACAATCAAATTCGGGTCGTATGGTTGTTTCGGTAGCCCGCTCAGCACCTGAGCGAGCGCGCTCGGCGCAAGCTTAGCCGCTCAACCGGCGCACGAAACCATCTCGGTCAATCGCATTGGTGTAAGCTCCTCGACCTAATATACCGAAAACGAGAAGGCTCACCAACCAACCCGCTCGAAGCTGGACAAGCATCGGAGCCCGGAATAGGTTAAGAGTATGCCGCGCGTGCTTCTGCTATTGCCGACCACCACCTATCGCACGAAGGCTTTCATCGACGCTGCCCTGAAACTCGATGTGGACGTCGTCGCCGCGTCGGAACAGCCGAGCACTCTCGCGAACAAGAATCCAGAGGGATTGCTTACGCTCGACTTCTCAGAACCCGAACGCGCCGCGCGTCAGGCCAAAGAGTTCGCGGCTCAGTTTCCAATCGATGCGGTCATAGCTGTCGATGAAGATACCGCTGTCATCGCCGCTTCCGTGGCTCACGCGCTAAGGCTCCCGCATAACCCTGTGGAGGCCGCGATCACCGCTAAGAACAAGCATCTCATGCGCGAAGTGCTCAGCCACTCAGGAGTGCAGGTGCCTCGCTATTGGCGTTTCTCTTTGGACGACGACCCGCGCGACGTCGCCGCTCGGGTCACTTATCCGTGCGTGGTCAAGCCAGTATTCCTGTCCACAAGCCGAGGCGTCATGCGCGCCAACAACGCCGACGAATTTGCGGAAGTCGTGCGGCGGCTGGATCGAATCGTCAGCGACCCGCAGCTCGCGCGGCGTGGAGGCGCTTTGGCTCGCGAAGCGCTCGTCGAGGAATTCATTCCCGGCTTTGAGGTCGCGGTCGAAGGATTGGTCACCGGCGGCGAGTTTCGAATGCTGGCAATCTTCGACAAGCCTGATCCGCTCGACGGGCCGTTCTTCGAGGAGACGATCTACGTCACGCCGTCGCGGCTGCCGCTTGATGTCCAGCAGCAGATCGTGGAGACAACCGGGGCCGCGACTCGCGCGATGGGTCTGACGAAAGGCCCGGTGCATGCCGAGCTGCGGGTGAATGAGCGAGGTCCGTGGGTGATCGAAGTGGCGGCTCGCGCGATCGGCGGACTCTGCTCGCGGGCGTTGCGGTTCGACGTTGGGATTTCGCTCGAAGGGTTGATCATTCGGCACGCGCTTGGGGAAGAGGTTGGGCATATTGAACGCGAGAATAGAGCGGCGGGCGTGATGATGATCCCGATCCCTCGCGCCGGGACTTTGAAAGAAGTGCTTGGCGAGGATGAGGCCAAGGCTGTGGCTCATGTCGAAGACGTGATCATCACGGCTCACATAACTCAGGAATTGTTGCCGCCGCCTGAGGGCGCGAGTTACCTCGGATTCATGTTCAGCCGCGCCGAAACGCCCGATCAAGTCGAAGCCGCCCTGCGCGAGGCACACGCGAGGCTTGAGTTTTTCATCGACTAACGCGAAGGCTCGATTGGCTTAAGCGAGCACTTGGCGGCACACAATGTGGTGAGCTATAAGAAGACGGTAGAGGAGGCGACCACATGAGCAGAGACGACTTTCAGAGGACCATAGACTTCATCCTCGATCAACAGGCGCAGTTTGCCACGAACATTCAACTGCTGCGCGAAACACAGACACAACTCGTGATAAGTCAGGGGAAGTCTGAAGCGCGCCTAGACCGAATTGAAGAAATAGTACTCAAGACCGTCGGAGTGGTCGAACGTCTCGCCGACGCGCAGGATCGAACGGATGGCGCCGTAGCAGCGCTTGCTGAGGCGCAGGCGCGGACCGACGCATCAATTCGAGAACTGGCAGAATCGCAGGCACTGACTGAGGCGTCAGTTCGCGGACTGTCAGAAGCGCAAGCGCAGGCCGATGGCAGAGTTAGAGAACTCCAGGCGCGGACTGATGGATCAATTCGAGAACTGGCAGAATCGCAGGCACTGACTGAGGCGTCAGTTCGCGGA